>NZ_BCAK01000058.1:0-125888 GCF_001293905.1 Brachybacterium sp. SW0106-09 | reverse complement strand
CTGGAATCAGCGTGTCCACGAACAAGGGTCAGGCCCCGTGGTTGGATCGGGGGTGGATCGAACAGAGCACCACGAGAGATAGGCCGACCACTGCCGCGCTGGCCCCGAAGATTGCGATCAGGGGCAGTGCTGTGATCGCAAGGCCGCCCATGCCGACACCGAGAATTCGAGCGGCGTGGAGGCTGCCGGAGATGCGGGCCAGGGCCCGCGCGAACTGGTCCTCGTGGGTGATCAGGAGCCGAGGGAGCACAACCGCGGCAGGCTGCTGGAAGGCCGAGATGACAGCAGTTCCACCGGCGGCAGCTGCCAGGAAGACCACGCCGGAGGAGACCATCGACAGACCTGCGAGCACTACCAGAGCCACGAACTGGATCGCGGTCGTGGCGATGAGGAGGCGGCGTGGCCCGTGCCTGTCACCAAGCGCGCCACCAAAGAGCATGAGCAGGATGCGGGGAACGACGGCGAGGGTGCTGACGACCGCGACAGTTGCGGGGCCGTTGCTCGTCGCCGTCCAGATGAGCGCGAAGGCGAGCATGGAATCTCCAGCCGCCGAGAGGGTCGAGACGATCCACCAGAGGTGGAACTGTGCCGGGAGCCGCCGAGATGCAGGGAAGGGAGTCGACATGCCCACCACCGTGGGGTTTCGAGCTACTTGAAGGTCAAGGCCGCATCGGCATCACGAGGCACGTCATGGCGTCCTGGAGCGGCGACTGGACGCGGACCGGTGTGCTCTCGTCGACGAGGCCAAGCAGTATCTCGGGGCCCTGGCAGATCGACACGGCCGACGCGAGGAGCGCCGATTGCATCTGGATCCGTAGGGCCCCGGATTCGCGGGAAGCTGTGGAGACCCACCCTTGAAGGCGGTGTTCGTCGTTTCCCACGATTTCTCTGCGGTGGGCGTCGATGAGTACGTGGTCGTCAGCTGAGGGGCCCTGGAGGAAGTCGTTGAGCGCCAGCGAGGCGAACCCCGCGATCGTGCGGGTAGGAGGTTGTGTCGAGATGAGCAGGCTGAGGTCGGGAACAGATCGCTCGACCGAGCGCGTCTCCGCCATGACCGTTCCGTAGGCGTCAAGGAGGCGCAGACGGCTTTCGACGATCTCGAGCACTATCTCTGCTCGCTGCGCGCATGCCGATGCTGCGGCTGCTGCTGCTTCAGGAGTTGTCATCACGCGCGCCGCGCCGTCGCTCTCCCTCGGGCGGAGTTCTCGGTAGGCCAGCCAGTACCGATCGGTGGCAATGAGCTCGAGACGGCCGTCCTGCAAAACCCATACGAGACCGGAGACATCATCGGATGCCGCTGAGGTGGCGGCGGCGACCTGGTCGATGGCGGAGGCGAGCACGGTGCCCGGAAGCGTCGCCCGAGCGGCCTGAGGGGTCCGTTCGGCTTCCAGAATGCTCTCGCGAAGAGCAGCCAGTTCCAGCCCACGTCGATGCGACTGAGCGCTGTGGGCCGCGATCATCCTGTCGATGATCCGAGTCGCCTCCGGCGCTGAGGCGTCCAGGAAGTCCCTCATCAAGGGCACCGCGACGCCCGCGGCTCGCATCCTGGCGACGAGCACACCAGCCTCGATCTGGCTCGGAGCGTAGTAGCGGTACCCGGTGAAGGAGTCGACCTCGGCAGGGACGAGAACACCTTCGGCGGCGTAGAAGCGCAAGGCACTTCCCGGGATCCCGACCGCTCGAGCAAACGTGCTGATCGTCAGAAGTCGTTCGTCGCTCACCGCAGAAGCGTGACACACCAGCGGCGCACGACTCAGTCCGAAGAACAATGCTCGATCGAACGATGCCGTCCCCCGGCAGTGGAGATCGGCTGCTGCACGGCTATGTGGCCACAGGGCAGGACCGCGCGGCGCAGGGGGAGGCGGTCTACAGCATTGCGCCGCGTACCAAGGCGCCGGTGGTGCGCGAGTTCGTCGACGACGACGGCGAGGTGCAGCGGAGTCTCGAGCTGGCGCGCTGGGGTCTGTACCCCGCGTGGGCGAAGGACAAGGGGCCTCGCCCGATCAACGCGCGCCTGGAGACGATCGCGGCCAACGGCATGTTCCGCGGACCGTTCTCGAGCGGCCGCGCCATCGTGCCCATGACCGGCTACTACGAATGGGTCGAGGCCGACGACGGCGGCAAGGACCCGTACTTCATCCACCACCCCGACGGGCAGCTGCTGCACGCCGCCGGCCTCACCTCCGCTCGCAAGGCCGAGGACGGCGACGGCTGGGACGTCACCTTCACCATCGTCACGCGCGAGGCGCGGGACGCCAGCGGTGAAGTCCACGACCGCATGCCCGTCTTCCTCACCGAGGATGCCGTCGCCGACTGGCTCGTCCCCGGGAAGCTCGAGCCCGAGCAGAAGGACCCCCTGCTCGCGCAGCTCGACCAGGTCTCCACCACCATGGCCGCCGAGCTGGTGACCGTGCCGGTGGACCGCCAGGTCAACAACGTCCGCACCCTCGACCGCACGGACCCCTCGCTCATCGCACCGCTCGACGCCGACTGAGCCCACCGGCGCCTGGCTGTCCGGCCCCGAGCGCACACTGAACCCCGTGAGCCCCCAGCCCTTCACTCCCTATCCCGCTCCGCCCGCCGGGGGGGAAAAGCAAACCATCGACCGTTCTCAGGCGAGCCGGTCGGGGACCTGCTGCCCGGCCGCGGGCGCCTCGCCGCCGTCGACGGTGTTGAGCATCGAGTGGGCGGCCCGTTCGAGGTAGTCCCACAGGGTCTGCTCGTGCAGCGGCGCGAGCTCGAGCTCGTCCAGGGCCACGCGCATGTGGCGCAGCCAGGCGTCCCGCGCCGAGGGCGAGACGGGGAAGGGGGCGTGGCGGATCCGCAGCCGCGGATGCCCGCGCTCGGCGCCGTAGGTCTTCGGCCCGCCCCAGTACTGGGCGAGGAAGGTCTCCAGGCGGTGCTTCGCTCCGGTGAGGTCCTCCTCCGGGTACATCGGGCGCAGCAGCGGGTCCTCGGCGACGCCCTCGTAGAACCGCTCGACGAGCCGGGCGAAGGTCGGCGCGCCGCCGACGGCGTCGTAGAAGCTCTGCCGCTCGGGCGAGCGGCCTGCAGGGGTGGTCATGGTCGTGCTCCGTCTCTTCGGGGGCGGGCGGGGGTCACTTCCCCGCTTCGACGAAGCGGGGCATGGCGAAGGCGAGATGGGCGTCGGAGAAGCCGGCGCGGATCCGTGCCCGCAGCTCCCGCTCGACTCCCCACTGCTGACCGGGGACGGTCTGGACGACGACACGGCGCTGGTACCTGTTGCCGTCCACCGAGAGCATCCCGGAGATGTCCGCCGGGGCGAGGACCGGCTCCTTCCACTTCGGGTCCGCCTCGAACTCGGCGGTGACCCGCTCGAGGACCTCGGAGACCTTCTCGTCGTCGGCACCGGCGTCGATGTCGAGGGTGACCACGGCGTTGGAGAAGCCGCGCGCGTAGTTGCCCACGCGGATGATCTCGCCGTTGCGCACCGTCCACAGCACGCCGTCGATGCCGCGCACCTGGGTGGCGCGCAGGTTGATCGACTCGACGGTGCCCTCCGCGTACTCGAGGTCCACCCAGTCGCCGACGGCGACGATGTCCTCGAAGAGCATCACGATGCCCGCGACGACGTCCTTGATGATCGTCTGCGCGCCGATGCCGGCGGCGAGGCCGACCACGCCGAGGCTCGCGATGACCGGGGCGATGTTCACGCCGATCTCGGAGAGGATCATCATGAACGCGATCGCCCAGATCACGGCGCGGGCCACGTTCCGGGCCACGTTCGAGAGGGTCTCGGCGCGCTGCTCGCGACGTGCCTGGGCGGCCTTCTGCGAGCGGGGATCGCGCTTGATGACGGTGCTCGCCGCGTTCGAGATCCGTGAGCCGGACTGCACCATCGTGGTGAAGAAGCGGCGCAGCAGCCAGCCGGCCACCAGGCTGAGGACGGTGGCCGCCACGAGGATCACGATGATCTTCACGCCGCTGGTGGCGAGCCACTGGAGCAGCTGATCGGCGAGGTTCAGCGCCTCGTCGGTGGAGGGCGTCGCGAGCAGGGGGTCGAGGTCGGGAGGGAAGTCGTCAGGCATGTCCTCGACGATATCCTCGCCCCGCCGGGGCCGTCATGGCCCGGACGGGGCGAGGCTCGTCACTGTCGGCTCACTCGACGTCCGCGGCGCGCACCCGCTCCTGGCGGGCGACGGTGTCGCGGCCCTCGATGATGATGCGGCGCAGGCCGAAGGGCGCGTCCTCGGAGTCGGCGAGCCACTGGTCCGCGGCGTCGAGCACGCCCTGCCCGCCGTAGGAGTGCGGGAAGTAGCCGGAGACCAGGCGGGTCGCGATCTCGTTCGAGCGCTCCGCCCAGATCCGGGAGATCTCCTCGAAGTAGCGCGGACGGTACGGGGCGATCAGCGTCTCGTCGGTGACGCGGCGGAAGCCCTGCACCACCGCGGTGACCGACTCGTTGGCCAGCGTGTCCTTCTCGACCGTGCGGCGCCATGCCTTGGCCTTGGCGACCTCGGTGGGCAGCGCGGCACGGGCGGTGAGGGCGTGCTTGCGGCCGGACTGGGTGTCGTCGGCTGCGAGCTGCTCGTCGATGCCGGCGGCGTCGATCCCGCCGAGCACGGCCAGGGAGATCACGAGCTTCCAGCGCAGATCGGTGTCGATCTCGCGGCCGGGCAGGGCGATGCCGCCGGCGAGCAGCCCCTCGAGGGTGCTGCGGTGCTCGGTGGTGCGGGCCAGGCGCGTGAAGCTCTCCAGCAGCTGCAGCTGCGTGTCGGAGCCGGCCTCGGCCTCCTGGGCGAGGGCCCAGACGGCGTCGGCCGCCTGCTCGGTGCGGCCGGCGCGCTCCTCCGCGGCGGCGTAGGGGCCGGCGACGGACTCGAGCTGCTGGAGCAGGGTGCGGACCACGGAGGAGGAGCTCTCCCCGGTGAGGTTCGCGAGCACCAGCTGCTGGAAGCGGCGGCTGGGCAGCTCGGCGTCGCGCACCATGTCCCAGGCGGCGGACCACAGCAGGGTGCGGGCCAGCGGGTCCTCGAGGTCGCGCAGGTGCTCCATCGCGACGGCGAGGGAGTCGGCGTCCAGGCGCACCTTCGTGTAGGTCAGGTCGCCGTCGTTGAGCAGCCAGAGGTCGGCGCGGCGCCCGGCGAGCTCGGGCACCTCGGTGAGCTCCCCGTCGACGTCGAGCTCGAGCGTCTCGGTGCGCACGAGCTTCCCGTCCTGCAGGGAGAAGCCGCCCACCTGCAGACGGTGCGGGCGCAGCACCGGGTGCTCCGCCGGGGCGGTCTGCCGGATCGCGAAGCGGGAGACGGCGCCGTCGGCGTCGTGCTCGATCACGGGGGCGAGGGTGTTGACCCCGCAGCGCTGCAGCCACAGCTGCGCCCAGCGGGTCAGGTCGCGGCCGCTGGTGGCCTCGAGCTCGGTGAGCAGATCGCGCAGCTCGGTGTTCCCCCAGGCGTGCTTCGCGAAGTAGGCGCGCACGCCGGCGAAGAACTCCTCCCGTCCGACGTAGGCGACCAGCTGGCGCAGCACGGAGGCGCCCTTGGCGTAGGTGATGCCGTCGAAGTTCGTCTCGACGGCCTCGAGGTCGACCATGTCGGCGACGATCGGGTGGGTGGAGGGCAGCTGGTCCTGCTGGTAGGCCCAGCTCTTCTCCGACAGCGCGAACGTGGTCCAGGCGTCGTCCCAGCGGGTCACCTCGGCGCTGGCGAGGGTGGAGGCGTACTCGGCGAAGGACTCGTTCAGCCACAGGTCGTCCCACCAGCGCATGGTCACCAGGTCCCCGAACCACATGTGGGCGAGCTCGTGGAGGATGGTGAGGTCGCGCCGCTCGCGCACCGCGTCGGCGACGTCGGAGCGGAAGACGTAGGACTCGACGTAGGTGATCGCGCCGGGGTTCTCCATCGCGCCCATGTTGTACTCGGGCACGAAGACCTGGTCGTACTTGCGGAACGGGAAGTCCTGGTCGAAGGCCTGCTCGTAGAAGTCGATGCCGGCCTTCGTCACATCGATGACGTTCTGGGCGTCGACGTGCTCGGCCAGCGAGGCGCGGGCAAAGACGCCCATCGGGATCGTGCGGCCGTCGCGCGCGGTGACCTCGCCGGTCCCGCCCTGGTAGTTGCCGGCGATGAGCGCGACGAGATAGGTGGACATCCGCTCGGTGGGGGAGAAGGTCCAGGTCGCCGTGCCCTCGCCCGCGACCGACGGCTCCGGGGTGGGGGAGTTGGAGATGACGCGCCAGTGGTCGGGCGCGGTGACGGTGAGCTGGTAGGTCGCCTTGAGGTCGGGCTGCTCGAAGCAGGCGAACATGCGCCGGGCGTCGGAGACCTCGAACTGGGTGTAGAGGTACACCTCGTCGTCGACGGGGTCGACGAAGCGGTGCAGGCCCTCGCCGGTGTTCATGTACCGACCGGTGGCCAGGACGCGCACGGTGTTCGCGCCCTCGGCGAGGGCGGGCAGGCGGACGCGGGCGCCGTCGAAGCGGGAGGCGGGATCGGGCAGGAGATCCCCGTTGAGCTCGATCTCGTGGACCTCCTCGGCGATCAGGTCGAGGAAGGTCTCCTGCGCCTCCGCGGCGTCGAAGCGCAGCGTGGTCTCCGTGCGGAAGGTCCGCTCGTCGGTGGTGAGGTCCAGCCGGATCTCGTAGGCGTCGGTGCTGAGGAAGGAGGCGCGGCGGCGCGCCTCGTCCCGGGTGAGGTTCTCTGAGGACATGGGGCCATCCTGCCACCGGGCCCGGCCCCTGCGCTCAGCGTCGGGTCAGGTCCAGGTCCCAGCTGTAGTGCTCGGGCAGCCGCGGCAGCTCCCAGGTGGGGTCCGGGAAGAAGTACTCGTAGCCGGCGGAGAAGGGGTAGGTCCACTCGGCGATGTGCTGCTCGGCGTCGCGGCCGGCGGCGCGGATCCCCTCGACCTCCTCGGGGCTGAAGTAGCCGGTGCGCTCGGCGCCCTCGAGCTCGTCCTCGTCCTTGTAGTGCCAGTCGCGGCGCGGCAGGACCACCAGGTCGAGCACCAGGTCGCGGGTGCGCACGCCCTCCTCGGTCCGCTCGTAGGGGGTCTCGAGGTTGACGTAGTAGCAGCCCAGCGAGCCGTCGTCCTTGAAGAACAGCCAGATCGAGTAGGGCTTGTCGGGCAGGCCGATCATGAGGATCCCGTTGCCGGTCCAGAGCTGCTTGGACTGCACGCGGGGTGCGGTGAACATGCCTTCGTCGCCGGCGCGGCGCAACGCCGCCCCGGACTCGAGCACGGGCAGCAGCACCTCGGTGCCGGGGGCGATCCACACCACCACGCCGCGGTCGTCGTCGAGCACCACGGTGCCGGGGCGGACGGTGCGGGTGGGGTGCTGCGGGGTGTAGTAGGTCCAGGTCACCTGGTCGCCGGGCGACCAGCGCGGGGTGGAAGGCATGGTGGAGGTCCCGGCCGGATCGGCCTCCGCGGACGCCCCGTACCGACCGGCCACCGGGCCGGGGCTGCGCTGCCCGTGGAGGGGTAGGCGTATGGGGCGACCCTACCTCGTCGTCATCTCAGCCGGTGGCGGCACGCCGTCGCGGCGGGCGCCGAGTCGGTGCGTCGGCTCAGGTCAGCGCGGTCCAGGCCAGGCCCGCCGCGCCGAGGAGGCACAGCAGCGCGAGGAGGAGCAGCGCGCCGCCTCGCCGGCGCCGGGGTGCTGGGCCTCGGCGGTCTCGGACTCGCCGTCGCGGGCGCGCTGGTCCTGCGCCGCCGCTGACCGGGCCGGTCCCGGCCGTGGAGTCCCGGCAAGCCCGGCCCCGGGGCGCTCAGCCCGCCCAGGCCTCCCACAGCCGGGCGTAGTCCCCGCCGCGGGCGACGAGCTCGTCGTGGGCGCCCTGCTCGACGACCGCGCCGTCGGCCATCACCAGGATCCGGTCGGCGACCTTCGCCTGCGAGAGGCGGTGGGCGACGATGATCGTGGTCCGGCCGCGGGCGACCTCGAGCGCCGCGCGCTCGAGCACCCGCGCCCCGGAGGAGCCCTCGTCGGCCGTGGCCTCGTCGAGGATCAGCACCGCGGGATCCTGCAGCGAGACGCGGGCGAGGGCCAGCTGCTGGGACTGCTCGGCGGTGAGCCGCTCGCCCTTCTCGCCCACCTCGGTGTCCAGGCCCTGCGGCAGCCGGTCCACCCAGGCGAGCGCCTCCACCCTGGCCAGCGCCACGCGCAGCAGCTCGTCGGAGGCGTCGGGGGCGGCCAGCTGCAGGTCCTCCCGCAGCGTGCCGCGGAAGACGTGCACGTCCTGGGAGACGATCGAGGCATGGCGTCGGACGGCCTCGAGATCCGCGCTCGCGAGATCCGCACCGCCGTGCAGCACCCGGCCGTGGCGGGGGACGAGAGTGCCGGCCATGATCGCGGCGAGGGTCGACTTGCCCGCGCCGGAGGCGCCCACCAGCGAGACGGTCTCGCCGGGGGCGATCTCGAGGTCCAGCGGCCGCAGCACGATCCGCTCGTTGCCGTCCTCGTCCTCGCCGTAGGCGTGGGAGACCTGCTCGAGGCGGATCGAGGCGTCGCGGGGCACCTCGGTGCCGGGGGAGACCGCCGGGTCGATCGAGGTGATCACCCCGACCATCCTCGCCAGGCTCGCCAGCGCCGACTGGACCTCGTCGAGGTTGAAGATCACCGCCATCATCGGCCAGAACAGGGTCACCAGGTACACCGCCGCCGCGGTGACCAGGCCGACGGGCGCCGCACCGGTCTGCACCAGCACGAAGCCGACCCCGATCACCATCGCCAGCGCCAGGTTCTCGGGCACGTTCAGGCCCAGCACCAGCCGGCTCACCAGGTGCATCACGCGCATGTTCAGCAGCGCGGCGGTCTCCGAGAGCACGGCCACGTGGCGGGTCTCGCGCCGCTCGATGCCGTAGGCGTGCACGGTGGGGATGCCGTGGATGGCGGAGAGCAGGCCCTGGGCGCGGGCGCCCATCGCGATCCGCTCGCGGCGGTAGATCGGGCCGGTGCGGCGCAGGTACCAGGTCGCGGCCAGCACGTACATCGGCACGATGATCATGACCATGAGCAGCAGCCACGGCGAGAGCATCGCCATGCCGCCCAGGGTGATCAGCACCAGGAATCCGAGCTGGATGAGGTTCGGGACGAGGTTGTTCACCGCACGGGCGGCGACGTCCACGTCGTCGGCGACGCGGGAGAGGGCGTCGCCGATGCCGGTGCGCTCCATGGTCTGCGCGGGCAGGTCCAGGGCGCGGTCGATCACGTCCTCGCGCATCCCGGCGAGGATCCGCTGGCCGAGCGCGGAGATCATCGACCAGCCCGCCGCCATCAGCACCGCCTGGAGCACCCCGACCCCGAGGATCCGCAGCCCCAGCGACCACACCTCGGCGCTCGAGCCGCCGTCGGCGACCACGTCCACGGCGGAGCCGATCAGACGGGGGAGGATCGCGGCGGCGACCGCGCCGCCGACGGTGATCAGCAGCGTGGCCGTGGCCGAGAGCCAGTGCTCCCGCAGCCGCGCGAGCATGAAGCGCATCGAGGCGCCGGGGCCCGCGATGGGCAGCAGCTGCGCATGCTCGGCCAGCTGACGGCGCGCGGTCGCGTCCTCGCCGAGGACCTCCTCGAGCGGCCGGTCCCAGTCCAGGCCGGCCTTCTGAGGTGCGCTCATCGCCGCACCACCTCCCGGTACGTCTCGTGTCCCATCAGATCCGTGTGCTCGCCCTCGGCGGTGATCCGCCCGTCGCGGACGAAGACCACGCGGTCCGCCGCCTGCAGCAGCGCCGGGGCGCGGGTGACCAGCAGGGTCGCCCGGTCGGTGCGGTGCCGTGCGGCGACCAGCGCCTCGGCGATGTTCTGCTCGGTGACGGCGTCGACCGCGGTGGTCGGGTCGTGCAGCACGAGCACCGGCGCGTCCGCGGCGACGGCGCGGGCGAGCGCGATCCGCTGCCGCTGCCCGCCGGAGAGGTTCGCGCCGCGGTCCAGGATGCGGGTGTCGTAGCCCTCGGGCAGGATCCGCAGCAGGTCCTCGGCGCCGGCGGCGTGCAGCGCCGCGTCGGCCCAGCCGTCGTCGTCGGCCTCGGGCGAGGGGCCCTGCTCGGGGGCGCGGGTCGCGAGCTGCTCGCGCAGGGTGCCGTCGAAGAGGTCCACGACGTGCGGCTCGACGAGCAGGTCCGCCCGCAGGCCCAGCCGGTCCTCGGGCGTGATCGCCACCTCGCCCACGCGGGCGCCGCCGTCGACGCGGCCGCTGACCGCGTCGATCACGTCCGCGGCGTCGGCCGGATCCGCGCAGGCCAGCGCCACCACCTCGCCGTCGGCGACGGACAGCAGCGGCAGGTGGAGGCCGCCGGCGGCGCCGCGTCGGCCCGTCCCGCGGCCGCCGCGCTCGTCGCGCTGCGTGGTGAGCACGTCCAGCGTCAGCTCCGGGTCGTCGACCGTGCGGCCGAGGTCCGTGTACAGGTCCCGCACGCGACGCGCCGAGGTGGACATGCCGGCCCACCACACCGGGGCGCCGGAGAGGCCCTGCAGCATCCCCATCACGTAGCGGGCCAGGCCCACCACGGCGATCAGCACGCCGAGGGTCAGCGCGCCGTCGAGGGTGCGCAGCGAGGCGAGGACCACGACCGCCGCGAGCATCGTCCCGGTCACCAGGGTCGTGAGCCCCGAGGAGAGGCCCGAGTAGCGGGCGTTGACCAGCGCCGCGTCCAGCGCGGTGCGGGAGCGACGGCGGTAGGTCGCCCGTGCCCGGCTCTGCACGCCCAGGCCCTGCAGCACCCGCAGCCCGTGCACGAGGTCGGTCGCGGTCGCCGCGGCCTCCGCGGCCTGGGACTGCTGGTCGTCGTAGCGGGCGGACAGGGTCGGGGTGATCACGCGGATCACCACCACCATCACCACGATGCCCAGCCCCATCGCGAGTCCCAGCCACAGGTCCATCACGGCGAGATAGGCGGTCGCGCCCAGCACCGCGAGGGTCGAGGGGACCACCCACGGGATCATGTCCATCACGTCGGACGCCTTGTCCGCATCCGACGTCGCGATCGAGAGCACCTCGCCGGCGGGACGGCGCACCGTGCGCGAGCGCGGGTCGAGCACCGCGCCGGTCAGGCCCACCCGCAGCCGGTGCCGCTCGTACATGACCGCCTTCTGCGAGAGCAGGAAGGTCCACACCCACAGCAGCACGCCCAGCACGCGCAGCAGGATCAGCCCCGCCGCGCCCAGCACCGTCAGCCGCAGATCGCCGGCGAGGATGCCGTGGTCGATGAGGAGGCCCAGCACGATCGGCATGAGCATCTCGACGCCCTCGGACACGGTCGCCAGCGGCAGGATGAGCGCGAGGGTGCGACGGTGGGTGCGCACGATGGAGCGCAGCACGCCGGGGGCGGGGCGCGCCGGGGAGGAGGTCGCCGCGGCCGCGGCAGGGGAGGAGTCGAGCACTCGTCCGATCCAACCCGTCCGGACCCTGCGGGGCAAGGTGTTTTCCCCCGCCGTGAGCGGACCGACGCACGGCGGGCGCGCCGGTGCGACAATGGGGGCTCGCCAGTCCCCGACCCGAGGAGAATCCATGAGCGCCCGTCGCGTGGAGCTGTTCGTCGACCCCGTCTGCCCCTTCGCCTGGATGACCAGCCGCTGGCTGCTGCACGCCGCCGAGGTGCGCGAGATCGCGCCGGTCTACTCGGTGATGTCGCTGTCCGTCCTCAACGAGGGCCGCGAGCTCGATCCCGGCTATCGCGCCATGCTCGACGACTCCTGGGGCCCGGCCCGGCTGGCGATCGCGATCCGCGAGGCCGAGGGGAACGAGGCCTTCGCCCGCTGGTACACCGCCTGGGGGGAGCGCTACCACGTGGGCGGCCAGAACGAGGACCGTCGCGCCACCGCCGTCGCCGCGCTCGCCGACGCGGGCCTGCCCGCCGAGCTGATCGAGGCCTACGAGCCGGTCGCCGGCGACGAGACCGACAGGGCGCTGCGCGCCTCGCACGAGGGCGCCACCTCCCGCGTCGGCGACGAGGTGGGCACCCCGGTGATCTCCTTCGGCGAGGGCACCGCCTACTTCGGCCCCGTCGTCTCCCCGGCCCCGAAGGGCGAGGAGGCCGGGAAGCTGCTCGATGCGCTCGCGACCCTCTCCGAGATCGACGGCTTCTACGAGCTCAAGCGCTCCCGCTCCGGCGGCGTCGACTTCAGCTGACCGCCCCGCCCGTCCCCGACGGGTCTCCCACCCCCACCCCACGACAGGAAGACAGCCACGACATGCGCGTGCACATCGGCACCGACCACGCCGGCTTCGAGCTGAAGAACCGCCTGGTGACCCAGCTGGAGAAGAAGGGTCACGAGGTCACCGACCACGGCGCCCACGAGTACGACGCCCTGGACGACTACCCGCCCTTCTGCACCGACGTGGGCGAGGCCGTCGTCGCGCAGCCCGGCTCGCTCGGCATCGTGATCGGCGGCTCCGGCAACGGCGAGCAGATCGCCGCGAACAAGGTCGCCGGCGTCCGCGCCGCGCTGGTGTGGAACGAGGAGACCGCGCGCCTGGCCCGCGAGCACAACGACGCGAACGTGATCTCCGTCGGCGCGCGCCAGCACTCCGAGGAGGAGCTCGAGGCGCTGATCGACCTGTTCCTGGCCGAGCCGTTCTCCGGCGAGGAGCGCCACCAGCGCCGCATCGACCTGGTCGCTCGCTACGAGACCACCGGCGGCTACAGCGAGGACCAGGGCGCCGGCGCCGACGCGCGCTGATGCCGGAGGGCCATACCGTCCACCGGCTCGCCGCCGCCTTCGCGCGCGGCTTCGGCGGGCAGCGGGTGCGCACCTCCAGCCCCCAGGGACGCTTCTCCGACGCCGCACGGCTCGACGGCCAGGTGCTGCTCGGCGCCGAGGCGGTGGGCAAGCACCTCTTCCTGCCCTTCGCCCCAACGGCCGACGTCGACCCGGCGGATCCGTCGGTGCGGCACGTCCACGTGCACCTGGGCCTGTACGGGTCCTGGACCTTCGCGGGCGATCCCGGCTTCATCGATGCCCATGCGATCGGCGCCCCGCGCCTGCGCGTCGGCGAGCGGGAGGAGGAGAGCGAGGGCACCGTCGACTGGCGGCGGATCGTGCCGCGGGAGACGGTGCGGCTGCGGATCGCCGGCCCCCGCGGCCTCGCCGACCTCACCGGCCCCACCGCCTGCGAGGTGCTGGACGCCGAGGGCCGGCAGCGGGTGCTGGACCGGCTCGGCCCGGACCCGCTGCGCCCGGACCCCGACGGCTCCGCACGGCGCCGCTTCGTCGAGGGGATCCGGCGCTCCCGCACCACGATCGGCGCGCTGCTGATGGACCAGAAGGTCGTCGCCGGGATCGGGAACATCTACCGCGCCGAGCTGCTGTTCCGGGCGAGGCTGGATCCCTTCGTGCCCGGCCGCGATCTCACCGCCGGGATGTGCGAGGAGATGTGGGAGGACCTGGTCGCGCTGATGGCCTACGGCGCACGGACAGGACGGATCGTCACCACCCAGCCCGAGCACCGGCAGATCGAGGCGCGGATCGTCGAGCGCTCCCGCGGCACCCGCCAGAACGGGGACGAGGACCCGGACGTGGTGCCCCGCGGGGAGTCCTTCTACGTCTACTACCGCCAGACCCTGCCCTGCCGGCTGTGCGGGACGACGGTGCGCTCGGGCGAGATCGCCGCCCGCACGGTGTTCTGGTGCCCGCGCTGCCAACGGGTCCGCAGCCGACGCGCGGGATGGACCCGCGAGCACCCCGCCGCGCCCTGGGCGCTCGCGCGGTGATCGGTGCCGACGGCAGTACCCTGACGCCCATGCCCGACCAGCCCGTCGCCCCGCCCGACCTGCACCGCGCCGTCCTCGACGACCTCTCCGCCCGCACCCTCTACCTGCTGGTGACGCTCCGCCAGGACGTGTTCACGATGGAGCAGGGCGCGACCGACGCGGACCTCGACGGGCGCGAGCTCGAGCCGACCACGGAGCTGCTGTGGCTCGAGGAGGAGGGCGCGCCGATCGCGCACCTGCGCCTGCTGCGGGAGACGGACGGCACGCTCCGCATCGGCCGGGTCGCGGTGCGCGCGGACCGTCGTCGTGGCGGCCACGGCAGGCGCCTCATGGTCGCCGCGCTCGAGCGGGCCCGGCAGCTCGCCCCGAGCGCCGAGGTGCACCTCGACGCCCAGGCGTATCTCGAGACGTGGTACGCCTCGATGGGCTTCGAGACGGTGAGCGACGTGTTCCTCGAGGCAGGGATCGAGCACGTCGCGATGGTGCTGCGCCCCGCGAGCGCCTGATCCCGTCCCCGTCGGCTCAGGCCCGACGCGCCTCGATCAGCTCCACGATCTCGGCCCGCTCGAAGTAGCGCGCCGTCGCCAGGCCGCTCGGCTCGCCGAGGTCCGGGTCCGCCCCGGCCTCGAGCAGCGCCGTCGCCACTTCGGTCAAACCCTTGAAGGCGGCGCCGGCGAGCGGGGACTGGCCGCGGTCGTTGAGCAGGTCCACGTCGGCGCCGCGGGCGGCGAGCTCGCTCACCAGCGCGGCGTGCCCGTGATAGGCGGCGAGCATGAGGGGGGAGTTCCCGGAGGCGTCGCGCAGGTTCGCCGGCGCGCCGTTGTCGAGGAAGGCGCGCACGGTCTCGGCGTCGCCCTTCCGGGCGGCGTCGAGCAGGGTGTTGGCGAGCTCGATGAGCTCGGGATCCAGGGAGTCGTCGGTCATCGCCCCAGCGTATTACGCGGGGCCGACGAGCAGCTCGGCGATCAGCGGCCACACCAGCAGCCCCGCCGCGATCAGGACCCCCAGCAGGTCCGCGGGTCCGACGGGGCTCGGCGCCGCCCAGGTGCGGTGCGTCGCGGTCGCGAAGCCGCGGGAGTCCATCGCCAGGGCCTGCTGCTCGGCGCCGCGCAGCGTGTCCACGAGCAGGGCGAGGGTGGCGCCCGCGAGCACCCGGGGGGAGCGGGGACCGCCGAGGCCGCGGCGAGTGCGTGCCTCGAGGATCGCAGCCCACTGCCGGCCCAGATGCCCTACCCGCACCAGCGCGATCACGGAGGCGGCGACGGGCCGTCCGGGCAGGTGCAGGCGCTGGCCGAGCGCGTCCCCGAGCGGGGTGGGGCGCACGGAGGCGAGGGCCAGCACCCCGGGGGCGACGAAGGCGGTGATCCGCGCGGCCTCCTTGAGGCCGACGAGCCATGCCTCCCCGGACAGCGCCGGCGCCTCGCCCAGCAGCGCCGTGGTCCAGGCGAGCCCCGCCGCGGAGAGCACGATCGGGAGCAGGCGCAGGGCCGCGCCGCGCAGGCTCCGCACCGCCAGCGGGGCGAGCAGCACGGTCGGGGCGAGGGCGAGCAGCCCGCCCTGCCAGCTCTGCACGGCGAAGGAGCCGATCGCGGCGAGGATCCCGATCAGGCTCAGCGTCAGCGGGTTCAGCGCGTCGGCCGGGACCCGGCGGGGCGCGGGCGTGGGGACCGCGTCCGGTGCCGGGGCGGGCAGGTCGTGGCGCGCGTCGGCCGCGGCGACGAGGAGCTCGTCGTGGCTCGCGGCGAGCACCGCCGTGCCGCGGGCCCTCGCCTCGCGCAGCAGCTCCAGCACCTCGCGGCGCCGCCGGGCGTCCAGGCCCACGGTCGGCTCGTCGAGCACGAGCAGGCCGGGCCGCTGGGCGAGGGCCGCGACGATCGCGAGACGGCGCTGTTCGCCGCCGGAGAGGCGGTGGGGGTGGGCGCCGGCGAGCGGGGCCAGGCCCGCCCGCTGAAGGAGCTCGTCCGCGAGGTCCTCGTCCGTGGCCCAGGGGGAGGCGAGGACCTCCTCCCGCACGGTCGTCGCGACGAAGGAGTGCTCGGGGTCCTGGGGGACGAGGGCGATTTGGGAGGGCTCGGGGCGGGACACGGCGCCCGCTCCCGGCTCCGTCGCGCCGACGAGGACGCGCAGGAGGGAGGTCTTGCCCGCACCGGACGGGCCGGTCAGCGCGGTCAGCCGCCCAGCGCGCAGCTCGAGGTCCTGCGGTGCGGTGAGTCCCCGGGCGGGCACGGTGACGCCGCGCAGCGCGGCGACGGTCTCGCCGGGCCCGACAGGGCCCGGTGCCTCCTCGGCGGCGGCCTCCTCCTCGAGCACTCCCGCCTCGATCAGCACCTCGCGACGGTGGGAGAGGAGCTGGTCCGGATGCCCGTCGGCGAGCACCCGGGCGCGGGAGCCGAGCACGATCAGCCGGTCCACGTGCGGCAGCCAGGGCCCGATCCGGTGCTCGGCGACGACGAGGGTGCGGCGGCCCGTGACCGCGAGGATCGCCCGGCGCACCTCCTCGGCCGTCGGGGCATCGAGCATGGAGGTCGGCTCATCCAGGAGCAGCAGGTCGGGGCGCAGGGCCAGCGCGCCGGCCAGCGCGATCCGCTGCTGCTGGCCGCCCGAGGCGTCCAGCGGCGCCCGTTCGGGGTCGAGGTCGACTCGCGCTGCCTCGAGCGCCCGGGCGGCGCGCTCGGTGAGCTCCGGCCGGGGCAGTCCCGCGTTCTCCGGTCCGAAGGCGGCGTCGCGGGCGACGGTCGCGCCGACGAGGGCGTGCACCGGGTTCTGCAGCAGCAGGCCCCGCTCCCCGGGCCGGCTGGGCGCGGGGACGAGCCCCTCGCCGTCCCCGTCCTCGGGGTCCAGCAGCCCGGCCAGCGCCCGCAGCACGGTCGACTTCCCACTGCCGCTCGCCCCGGCCAGCAGCACTCGCTGCCCGGGCGGGATCTCGACGTCGAGCCCCTCGATGGTCGGCTCGCGCCGGCTGAGCGGCCGCCAGCGCAGCCGGTCGACGTGCACGGGCGCCGCCGGGACGGTCCCGGTGCTCAGGCCTCCACCGCGCGGGCCGCCTCCCGGCCGGAGGCCAGGGAGTCCACCGCGCCGGTCGCGATCAGCGCCCGGCTCGCCGCCCAGCCCAGCACCCCGCACAGCAGCGCCCCCGAGAGCAGGAAGAAGGCGAGCATCGTGCCGGAGAAGGCCCAGCTCATCTCCTGGTAGTAGGCGACCTTCTCCCATCCCCATTCGAGCAAGGCAGAGAGCACGCCGCCGAGCACCGCCACGGGCAGGGTGAAGCGCCGGTAGCGGGTGAGCAGGAAGGCGAGCTCGACTCCACCGCCCTGCATGAGACCGGACACGGCGGTGCCCCAGCCCCACTGGCTGCCCAGCAGCATCGAGAGCACGGCGGCGACCATCTCCGCGAGCAGGGCGGCGCCGGGCTTGCGCACCAGCAGCGCGGCGAGCACGGCCGGCAGGAACCAGATCCCCGCCAGCAGCCCCTCGGCAGGCTTGAACGCCGCGGTCAGCGGGCCGATCAGGGTGTAGAGCTGGCCGTAGCCGAGGAAGGCGACCCCGAAGGCCGCCCCGATCAGCACGGTCACCAGCAGATCGACGGTGCGATAACGGGTCATCACGTCTCCTCCCAGGTCCTGGAAGGGGCGCGGAGCACCGGCGGTGCTCCACGGAAATCCCGACTCCCTACGCCGGTGCGAGCCGGATCAGGTTCGAGGGTCTGCGCCGTCGGCGCACTCTCAGCACCGGACGGTGCTCCCCTGTCAGTGGATGACGAGCAGACAGTCTAGCCCAGGAGCACGCTCAGCGGCGGGCACGGATGGCCTGGTCGATCGCATCGGCGGCCGCCTGGGGGTCGACGGGGGAGAGGATGTAGCAGGTGTCCTTCGTCCCGATGATCTCCACGCTCGTGCCCGGCCGGGTGACCAGCATCCGATAGGGTCGCTGCTGCTCGGCGAGGGTGAAGATCTTCCGCCGGCCGACGGGGGTGAGCTCCTCGGGCTTCGGGGTCATCGCCCTCCCGCGCCGCCAGCCGTAGCCGCCGAGGGCGACGCCCACGGTGCCGGTGGGAATCTCCCGCAGCTGCACGGTGCGGAAGTCCTCGATCGGCCAGACCCGGCGGGGGAGGAAGCCGCCGAGGCTGACGGTGACCCCGTGCTCGTCGACCACGAAGCGGGTGGCCTGGCCCATCCACGTCCACAGCGCCAGCAGCGCGAAGGCGGCGAGCACCGCGATCGCACCCGGAGCCGATCCGCGCTGCAGCAGCAGGCCCGACACGATCAGGCCCGCCACCACGGTGACGACGACGCGGGTCCAGCCCACGGAGGAGGGCACCGTCCGCCCGACGTGGAAGGGCGCATCGGGCCTCACCAGATGCTCACCCGCTCCTCGGGAGCGCGGTACATGCCATCGCCCTCGCGCACGTCGAAGGCCTCATGGAACTCGTCGAGGTGCCCGGCGACCGTGTTGCAGCGGAACTCCATCGGCGCGTGGAGGT
Source organism: Brachybacterium sp. SW0106-09 (assembly GCF_001293905.1). Lineage (NCBI taxonomy): Bacteria > Bacillati > Actinomycetota > Actinomycetes > Micrococcales > Dermabacteraceae > Brachybacterium > Brachybacterium sp. SW0106-09. The sequence continues at coordinate 107,740 of NZ_BCAK01000058.1, read as the reverse complement.
CCACGGCCAGGCGGCGGATCGCCTCCTGGGGCCGGTTCCGGCCCCGCCACACGGTCGCCCAGGACCAGAACACGCGCTGCAGGCCGGTGAGCCCGTCGAGCTCGGCCGCGGCCTGCTCCTCGGAGCGGCTGGCGAGATAGGCCTTGACCGCGATGGAGAGCCCGCCGAGGTCGCCGATGTTCTCGCCGATGGTGAGGGCGCCGTTGACGCGGTGGGAGTCGTCGAGCTCGCGCGGGGAGAGCTCCGAGTACTGCGCGATGAGACGGGCGGCGCGGGCGTCGAAGGCCTCGCGATCCTCCGCCGTCCACCAGGAGACGAGGTTGCCGTCCCCGTCGTACTTCGAGCCCTGGTCGTCGAAGCCGTGGCCGACCTCGTGGCCGATCACCGCGCCGATCCCGCCGAAGTTCACGGCGTCGTCGGCCTCCGCGTCGAAGAACGGGGGCTGGAGGATCGCGGCGGGGAAGACGATCTCGTTCCGGCCGGGGTTGTAGTAGGCGTTGACCGTCTGCGGGGTCATGTGCCACTCGGTCTCGTCCATCGGCCCGCCGACCTTCGAGAACTCGAAGTCCGCCTCGAAACGACGGGAGGCGCGGACGGACGCGACGAGGTCGCCGGGGACGAGCTCGAGGCCGTCGTAGTCGCGCCACTTCTCCGGGTACCCGATCTTCGGGGTGAACCTCTCGAGCTTCGCGAGCGCCTTCTCGCGGGTGGCCGGGGTCATCCAGTCCAACGAGCTGATCGAGTCGCGGTAGGCGTCCATCAGGGCGTCGACCAGCGCGGTCATACGCTCCTTGTGGACGGCGGGGAAGTGGCGGGTGACGTACTCGCGGCCGACGGCGAAGCCGACCGCGCCCTCGACCAGGGCCACGCCCCGCTTCCACCGCTCCTTCAGCTCCTCCGCACCGGAGAGGACGCGACCGGAGAAGTCGAAGTCCTCCTCGACCAGCGCGGCGGGGAGATAGGGGGCGTAGGAGGAGACGGTGTGCAGGGCGAGCCAGGTGCGCAGCACGGCGAGGTCCTCGCCGGCCAGCAGCTCCGCGGCGGCGGAGACGAACTCGGGCTGGCCGACGGAGACCACGTCGAAGGCCGTGGCCGGTGCGCCGGTGCCCTCGATGAACGCGTCCCAGGGGAAGGCGGGGGCGAGCTCGCGGCGCTGCGCGGCGTCCATGGGGTTGTCGGACTTCTCCCGGTCGCGCAGGCGGACCACGTCGACGTGGCAGGCGGCCAGGCGGGTCTCGAAGTCGAGCACGGCGTGGGCGAGCTCCTCGGGGCCGCCGGCGGCGAGCCCCGCACGGCCGGGCAGCTCGGCGAGGCGGGCGAGGTTCGCCAGGTGCGCGGCATAGGCCTCGCGGGTCTCGGCGTGGTGCTCCTCGCGGTAGTAGGACTCGTCGGGCAGGCCGAGGCCTCCCTGATGGATCTTGACCTGGTACTGGGAGGAGTCGTGGTCGTCGGTCCACACATAGGCGAGCACCGCCGAGGCCCCCGAGTCGGGCGCCGCCATCCGGCGCACGAGGCCCTCGAGGTCCCGGGTCGCCCCGATCTCGTCGAGCAGGCCGGCGAGGCCGGACAGGCCGGCGGCCTCGATCGCCTCGGTGTCCATGAACATGCGGTGCAGCATGCCGATCCGGGCGTGGTCGGTGGTCGGGACCGGCAGGGTCCCCGCCGCGTCCGCGGTGCGCGCGACATCGTCGGCCGCCTCCTCGACGATCTCCCGCACCCGCTCCTCGGACAGGTCGCGCAGCGCGTGGAAGGCGCCGTCGCTGGACCGGTCGGCGGGCATCACGTGCTCGGCGAGCCAGCGGCCGTTGACGTGGCCGAAGAGGTCGTCCTGGGGGCGGGCGGCGGCGTCGACCTGCTCGAGGTCGAGTCCGGAGGGGAGGGCAGCGGTCATCATCGGCTCCTGCGGGGGTGGTGGGGTCGGTCGGTCAGAGGCTCAGCAGTCCGAGCACGGCCAGGGCGAAGGTCAGCGCACCGAGGGCGACGGGCATGTACGCCCAGGGGGTGCGGGAGCGCTCCGCCGGCGGCCTGCGCTGGAGGACGAGGGTCGACAGCCCGGCGCCGATCGAGAGCACGGCGGTGCCGATGGCGAGGACGGGCGAGAGGATCACGAGCACGGTCGCGCCGAGCTGGAACATCACGGTGCCGAGCACGTCCAGCAGGCGCATCACGACGGCCTCACGGGCGCCGACGCGCTGGGAGAGCAGGGTCGAGATCGCCTCCTCGGACCAGTCGCCGGGCTCGGCGATGCGGCGCCGGGTCGCGATGGTCTGCGCGGTCGCCAGCACGATCCACACCAGCGCGCAGCCGGCGCCCACCCACACTCCGAGCTCGGAGCGGATGTCGGCCGGCCACAGCACGAGAGCGAGCAGCACCGCGGCGATGCGCAGCACCTCCTCGAGCACGCTGCGCACCGCGACCAGCCCCGGGTTCACGGCGAGCTGGCGGCGGGTGCGGGCGACGAAGAGGCTCGTCGCAACGAGGGAGACGAGCTGCAGGGCGCCCAGCCCGATGCCCAGCAGCAGCGGCACCGGCGTGGTGGGGGCGAAGGGCAGGATCGCCACCAGCATCACGATCGCGAGGGCGGGGATCAGCAGGGCCTGGATCGACAGGCCCTTGACGAGGTCCCGGACGAGATCCGCCCCGGTGGGGGGATGGTCATGACCGGTGTGGTCATGGGGATCGTGGGGGTCGTCGCAGTGCGGGCGGGGCTCCGCGGGGGTGTCGGTCATGGGGCTCCTTCTCGGTCCCCACCAGGGTAACGGGGCTCGGCCCGGGGCTGACCTGTGGAACCATGGGTTCGTGAGGACCCACGAGAAGCTTTCCCAGGCCCCCGGGCTGACCGCGGCGCAGCGGCAGCGGGCGGTCGGCGCCGTCGTGGCCGCGGCGACCGGGGACGCGCTCGGAGCGCCCTACGAGTTCCAGGCCCCCGTCGTCGACTCCGAGGAGATCGACATGATCGGCGGCGGCGTGCTCGGCTGGCAGCCGGGGGAGTGGACCGACGACACCTCGATGGCGATCGTCGTGCTCGAAGCCGCTCTAGCCGCCTCGGACCACCATGACCTGCGGCTCGAGTCCGCGCAGGACCACATCGCGCGCGAGTGGTACTCGTGGTCGTTGGGCACGCCGGACATCGGGAACCTCACCTCCCACGTGCTGCGCTCCGCGGCGGACATCGGCCGCGCGGCCGGCCACTACGCGCCCCGCGCGGTCGACTTCCGGGCCGCGGCCGCGAAGGCGCACGAGGACCACCCGACCTCCGCGGGCAACGGCTCCCTGATGCGCGCCCACGCCTCGGTGCTGCCCTATCTGCTCTCCCCGGACGCGGACGCGGCCGAGGCGATCGCCTCGGTGTGCCGCTTGACACACGTGCATCCGGACACGATCGAGGCCTGCATCCTGTGGGGCTTCGCCGTGCGCCACGCGATCCTCACCGGCGAGCTCGACGTGCGCGTCGGCCTCGACCAGCTCGAGCCCGAGCGCCGCACGATCTGGCAGGACCGGATCGAGGAGGCGGAGGAGTCGACCCCGGTCATGTTCCGACGCAACGGCTGGGTCGTCGGCGCCTTCCAGGCGGCGTGGGCGGCGATCGCCGGCGTCGGCCCGATCCCCGAGGGGAAGTTCGCCCAGCGCGACGCACTGGTCGCGGCGCTCGAGGCCGCGGCCCGGGCCGGCTACGACACCGACACCGTCGCCTGCATCACCGGCTCCCTGATGGGGGCGGCGCTCGGCCACAAGGCCGTCCCGCCCGAGTGGCGACGGGTCCTGTTCGGCTGGCCCGGCTACGAGGTCGAGGAGCTCACGAACCTCGTCGAGCGGGTGATCGCCCCGCAGGTGGCCGAGGAGCCGTGCCCGTGAGCGCCGCCCGGGTCGGTGCGGGGCGCGGCGGCCGGGACCTGCGGATCCTGTCCTGGAACCTGTGGGAGCTGCGCGGCGACCTGCACGCGCTGATCGAGGCGGTCGAGGATCTCGACCCCGACCTGCTGCTGGTCCAGGAGGCGCCCCGCTTCGTGCTGCCCACGACGCGGCTGGCCTGGTTCGCCCGGCGCATCGGCCGAAGGGTCCTGGTCGGCGGGCTCGGCGGGCGGGGCCTCGCGATCCTCGCGACCGAGGACGTCGCCGCGCAGGTGATCCGCCGCGGCATGCACCCGGTCGCGCAGAGCGTCACGGACCTGAACTCCACCTACCCGCGCGGGGTCGCCGCGGTGCGGCTGTCGGTGCCCGGCGGCGGCGAGGTCGTCGTCTCCTCGCTCCACTTCGCGCTCCAGGAGGACAACCGTCTGCGCCATGCCGAGCACGTCGCGGCGCTGGTGCGCGGGGCGGGGGCGCCGGTGATCGTCGGCGGCGACCTCAACGAGACCGCCGACGGCGCGGCGCGGCGTCTGCTCGATCCGCTGCTGCGGGACCCTGCCGGGCAGTCCGAGCACACCTTCCCGGCGGCCGGACCGGTGCGCCGGATCGACGCGATCCTCGTCGGCGAGGGCGTGCAGGTGCGCGGCGCACGGGCCGTCCGCTCCACCGCGCGGGTCGGCGAGGAGCGGCTCTCGGGCGCCAGCGATCACCTGCCGACGCTGCTGGACGTCAGCCTCTGACGCCCCTGAGCGGGGTGCTCAGCCCCGGAGCCCGGTGCGCAGGGCGACCGTGTCGTCCTGCCCGCCGACGTGCCGGATCGCGAACCCGCCCTCGACCGGTCCGCGCAGCGTGAGCTGGGTCCGGTAGGAGTCCACCGCCCGCTCCACCGCGTCCGCGGTCTGCGGGAGATCGCGCACCACGGTGCCCGGTGCCGCGGCGTCGCTCGCGATCTGCACCAGCGGCACACCGGTCCGCTCGGCCGCGGCGACGGCGACGTGGTGGGCGCGCACATGGTCGGGATGCCCGTAGGTGCCCTCGTCGTCATAGCCGATCAGCACGTCCGGACGGGACTGCTCGACGAGGGCGACGAGGTCGTCCGTGGCCTGCTCGAGCGGGGCGAGGGAGAAGCTGTCGGGGCCGGCGTCGGCGGAGGGGCCGGCGAGCCCCTCGCGCACCCAGGCCATGCCCGAGTCGCGGTAGCGGCGCGGGGCCGCGCCGGCCGCGAGAGCAGGAGCGGTGCCCAGCCAGTGCCGTTCGGCGATCCCGAGCGCGGCGGTCGCGGCATCGATCTCCTGCTCCCGGATCTCCTCCAGGGGGCGCTCGTCCCCGTCGGCGACGGCGCCGGGGACGACCTCGCCCTCCTCGCCGCGGGTCGCGGTGACGAGCACGACGCGGGTGCCGTCGGCGGTGAGCGCGGCGAGCAGCGCGCCGGTGGAGAGCGACTCGTCGTCGGGATGGGCGTGGACGGCGAGCACGGTGCGTGCGGTCCCGAGCAGCTGCCAGGGGTCGGTGCTCATGCGCGCTCCTCCACGAGACGGGTGTACTGGGAGGCGAGCGCCTCGGCGGTCGCCTCCCAGGTGCGGGAGGCGGCGAACTCGCGGGCGGCGCTGACCGCCACCGCGTAGCGGTCCTCGTCGTCGAGGAGCGCCTCGAGGGTCTCGGCCCAGACGTCGGGATCGCGGCTGCCCTGCACCAGGCCGTCGGGCGCGACGGCCTCCCGCACCCCGCCGGCCGCGCGCCAGGCCAGGACGGGGGTGCCGCTGGCCTGCGCCTCGAGGGCGACGAGACCGAAGGTCTCCGACCAGCTGGTCAGCAGCAGCGCGCCGGCGCAGCGCATCGCCTCGGCGAGCTGATCGCGGTCCAGGGTGCCGACCATCTCGACCCGGTCCTCGACGCCGAGCTCCTTCGCCAGCGCCCGCAGCGACTCGAGGTACTCGGCGAAGGCGGGGGCGGCGGAGCCGGCCAGCACGAGCCGCGCGCCCCGTGCGGGGTCGAGCCGGGCGAGGACCTCGAGCGCCAGGTCGGGGCCCTTCAGCGGCTCGATCCGCGCGGTGAACAGGAGGGTGGGGCGGTGGCGCCGGGCCTGCACGTCCTCGCAGGGGTGGAAGCGTTCCACGTCCACGCCGGGGCGGACCACGGCGAGGCGCTCGCCGGGGACGCCGTAGCGCTCCACGACGGTGCGCGCCTCCGCGTCGGAAACGGCGATGACCAGGTCGGAGCCGGTCGCGGCGAACTGCTCGCCGGGGATGCGGCCCTCGGACTCCGCCGGCTCCCCGGCCTCGAGCGTCGAGGAGCCCTCGGGCGCCGCGACCGAGTGGAAGGACTGCAGGTGGGGGAGGTCGAGCTCCCGCGCGAGGGGCAGGGCGGAGACGCCGCTGAACCAGTGGTGGGAGTGGACGAGGGAGTACTCGCCGCCCGCGAGGTGCGGCCGCAGCTGCTCGCGGAAGGGCCGGATCATCGCGTCCATGTCGCCCTTGGCGACGGGGGCGGCGGGCCCGGCGTCGAGGTGCAGCAGGCGCACCCCGTCGGCGACCTCGACCACGGCCGGGGCGTCGGGGTCGGAGCGTCGGGTGAAGAGGTCGACGCGATGGCCCAGCCGGGCGAGGGCGAGGGACTGCTCGAGCACCACGACGTTCATGCCGCCCGCGTCCGCGCCTCCGGGCTCGGTGAGCGGTGAGGTGTGCAGGCAGACCGCGGCGATCCGCAGGGAGGTGGCCGTCATCCCGCCATCCTAGAGGGGCCGCGCGGCGGCGCTCCGAGGGGCCGCTGTTCGCCCGTGACGAAATAGGACGCGGCCTGGGTCACGGGAAGTTGAACCGGGAATCAGCATGGTGGAGCCTGACAGACATGGACACGGCGGAGAAGGTTGACTGGGCGGCGCTGAACGCCCACGCCGCGGGCCGTCCCGCCCGTCGGCTCGTGGGGAAGGCGATCTCTGCGGCCGGAGGTGACCGCCGTCCCGGGGTCGTGCTCGATCTGGGGGCCGGCGCCGGTGCCGACTCCCTCCAGTTCGCCCGGCGCGGCTGGCAGGTCCATGCCTACGACAGCGACGACACCCTCGCTGCCCGCCTGGTGGAGAACGAGCGCATGAGCGGCTCGGTGACCTTCCACCACACCGACATCCAGGACGTGGCGGAGTTCCCGTCCGCGCAGATCGTCTACTCGACCTACACCCTGGGCCTGCTCGGCCCGGAGGCGCTGCCGGAGGTGTGGGCGAAGCTCGTCGGCGCCCTCCCGCGCGGCGGGGTGATGGCGGTGGACTTCTTCGGCCCCCACGACTCCTGGGCGGAGCTGCCCGATGTCGCCACGCTCCCGCTCCACGAGATCGACGCGATGTTCCGCGATTTCCACGTGATCGACCGCTCGGTGCGGGACGAGGACGGCCGCTTCCTCGCGGAGAAGAAGCACTGGCACGTCATCACGACGCTGGCCCGGAAGGTGCGCTGAGCCGGGATCCAGTCGGTCCGTCGGCCGTCAGCGCGAGCGTAGGCGGCGGGGCGGCGGGAGTCACGGAGTTCCTGCATCGCCGCCGAGCGGGGAGCCCCCGTCCTCCGTCGGGGCGGAGTCGTCCCCAGAGGTATGAGAGGACCCTTCGGCGCGGAGGGGCGGAGGGACCACGCTCGGCGGGGACGAGTAGCCGACGGCTCCGTGCGGGCTGATCCAGCGATGTCGGGTCGCGCCGTCGGCCCCGGCCCCGGCCCCGGCCTCCGCGTCGGCTGCCGTGACCTCCCACTGCCCGTGCTCTTTGGCCACGTTGCAGCGCACGCACAGGCCCTGGCCGTTCTCGTAGCTGGTCGGCCCGCCGCGGTGATGGGGCACGACGTGGTCGATGTGGCGGATCACCGCATTGCACCAGGGCGTGCGGCAGGTGACGTCCCGCAGACGGATCAGCCGGGAGAGCCCGACGGGGAAGGCGCGCGCCCGGGACTCCATCGCCACCAGCTCGCCCGGGCGCGGACTCGCGTACAGCCGACGGAAGACGGCGGCGGCTTCCTGGTCGGGGTGCTCGATCGAGGCGGATGGGTCCGGTGGATCGCTGGCACCGGCACCGTGTGGATCGTTGGTCCCTACGGGATCGTCGGCGTCGAACGGACCTTCCGCAGCAGGAGTCCCGCTGATGACCGGCGGATCCTCGGACCCCACCTCGTGAATCCGTCCCGGAGGCCGGCCCTGCAGGGTGTCGGTGATGACGTGGGCGGGGATCGTTCCGTAGCCCTCGAGCAGGGCGCACTCCTCCTCGTCACCGCGACCGAGCAGCGCCCTGTCGGTGATGACGATGCCGAGGTCGAGCCGTGGCCGGGAGGCGGTGGGGGTGAGGGCGGTGCGCCTGGGGGCTGCTCGCAGCACGGTATCCACCAGCAGGTCCGCCTCGAGGGCGCGTGCGGGTGTGCGGGAGCCGGCGGCGCGGAGCGACTCGGCGCGGGCCCGGAGGGTCTGCATCACGGAGGTCGCCTCGAGGCCGGGCAGCACCGCGCTGAGCCGCGCCATCCCGTCGGCCAGCGGCGTCATCGTCACGTGGCGTGCGCGTGCGGCGCGCTCGGCCCGGTCCCGTGAGCCCTCGGGCTCGAGCTGCTGGACCATGCCGCGCAGGTCGGAGGCCAGGCGCTTCCTCCCGCGTCCCTGCAGCGCCTCGGGGTCCTCGGCGATCAGTCGGTCGATCCGTGCACAGGTCTCCGGGGAGGCGCCGTCGAGCGTGGTCGTGACGGTCGAGGCCTGTTCTGCGGTGAGTCGTCCGCTGCGCAGCGCAGAGGTGGTGCCGGGTAGCTGCTGGACGAGCCGCCTCGCCGCGGCGAGGGAGTAGGAGCCGGAGGAGGGGGAGACGCGACGGGCGAGCGAGATCTCGTGGGATGCACCCTTTCCCCGGCGGGAGGCGGGGACGTCGTGCGCCTCGTCGTCGCGAGCGATCCTCTGCTCGGCCTGCACCTGCCAGATCGAGTCGATCGCGGCGAGTGCGGAGCGCAGGTGATCGAGCCCGGCGAGCACGGCGAGGGCCTCCTCGGCGCTGCCGGGGGCGGTGTCCGGCAGCGGATCGCGCGTGGACCGGGTGCGGGTGAAGGCGTGGAGGGTGGAGGTCAGCACCTCGGCGAGGACCGCGCGGGCCGACGGATCGGCGCCGAGGCCTGCGAGCTGCGCGGCGGCCCGATCCAGGACGTCGACCTCTGCAGAGCCGCCGGCCGGCTCAGAACCGCCGTCAGGCCCGGACGCGCGGGCCGACGGGGGCTCTGCGCCGGGGCGGGGTGAGTCCCCGCCGGGGCGGTCCCCGTCGTCCTGCAGTCTCGTATGATCCATGCCTCCATCGTACTTGTGTGCGATTTGTGACACCAGGCCCGGGGGGAATCCGTGGATGAATCCGACGGTCTCCTTGTAAATGTGGACAGAGCTGTGGAGAACGTGGGTGTGTGGAGGAAAGGTCGAGGTGGCCGTGTCGACGTCTGCGCGGTGAGAGTGCTGGTCATGCGTGACGTGGCGTATGGTTGTCCGCCGCGCGTGCCTCGTCGGGCTCGTCGCGTGAATGGTTCGACGTTGAGTTCTCACGCTGACCGTCAAAAATGCGTTCATCTGCCACTGTCAATACCTCGACAAGAATTGTGCACACCCCCGACTGTGGAGGAAAGGCGGGCCGCGCGAGTCGGCCGCTCGGCTATTTCCCGAGCAGCGTCAGCACCGCCGTCACCCGGCGGTGCACGCTCGCGTCGTCGCTGAGCCCCAGCTTCGCGAACAGCCGCTGGGTGTGCTTCTCGATCGCCCCGGTGCTGAGGAACAGCCGCTCGGAGATCGCGGCGTTCGTCAGTCCCTCGCCCATCAGCTCGAGCACCTCCCGCTCGCGCGGAGTGAGATCGTCCAGCGGTGAGCGACGCCGGGAGGCGATCACCTGAGCGACCACGTCGGGATCGATCGCGACCCCGCCTGCGGCGACCCGCTCGATCGACTCGAGGAAGGAGCGGATGTCGAACACCCGGTCCTTGAGCAGGTACCCGGTCGACTCGGCCCCGGATTCGATGAGCTCGGTCGCGTAGCCCACCACCACGTACTGGCTCAGCAGGACGATCGGCGCCTGCGGCCACGCCGCCCGGATCTCCTTCGCGGCCCGCAGTCCCTCGTCGCTGTGGGAGGGAGGCATGCGGATGTCGGAGATCACCAGGTCGGGCCGCAGCTCGAGCGCCCGGGCCACGAGCTCCGTGCCCGTCGCGGCGGTGCCCACCACCTCGTGCTCCGCATCCTCCAGCAGCAGGCGCAGTCCCTCGCGCAGCAGTGCCGAGTCGTCGGCGATCAGGACGCGCACGGGATCACCGCCTCGACCCGGGTGCCGTCGCCCTCGGGGGAGTGCACGCTCAGGCGGCCCTCGAGCGAGGCGACCCGTCCCGCGAGCCCGGCGAGCCCGCCGCCGGTCCGCATCTCGGCGCCGCCGCGTCCGTCGTCCTCGATCCTCACCCGCACATCCTCGCCGATCCGCGCCACCTCCACCACGACGGACCCCGCCCCGGAGTGCTTCGCGGCATTGGTCAGCGCCTCCGAGACGACGTAGTAGACGCCGATCTCGACATGCTCGGGCAGGTCCAGCTCCGGGGCCTCCACCGTCGTGGGCAGCGTGGAGATCGCCGCGAGCTCGGCGAGCGCCGCCGGCAGGCCGCGGTCCACCAGGATCGGCGGGGCGATCCCGCGCGAGAGCCGACGCAGCTCGTCGAGGGTGAGGCCCAGCTGCTCGCGCGCCTCGCGCAGCACGGCCTGTGCCCGCTCGGGATCCTTCTCGGTGAGGGACTCGATCCGGGCGAGGTCCATGGAGGCGCGCACGAGCCGCTGCTGCGGGCCGTCGTGCAGGTCCCGCTCGAGGCGGCGCAGCGCCGCGGACTCCGCCGAGCGGCCCGCGGCCCGGGAGTCCTCGGCGCGCGCCAGGCGCTGCTGCTCCTCGTGCCGCGAGCTCAGCAGCCCGCGGCCGACCCCCTGATGAAGCGCGGTCAGCCCCCGTACCACGGGGCCGACGGTGAACAGGAAGAACAGGCCCGCGAGACACTGGAGCAGGACATCGGCCGGGAGCACGTACGGTTCGGGCACGCCGAGCAGGGTGCCCAGCCCGTCGGTCTCCTCCGGCGGCAGTACGTTCTCGAGGATCAGCGTCGCCACCGGCCCGCCGACGGTCCCGATCGCCCCGAGGGTCCAGCCGATCACGAGCGGGAAGCTGATCAGGGCGAGCAGGAAGTTCACCAGCACCCACAGCGAGTCCAGCCAGCGCTGCGGATCGGTGAGCGGAGTGAGCATCCGACGCACCCACCCGGCGCCGGCGCGCGGCTGCTTCGGCAGCGGCGTGGGCAGGTGCGTGCCGAGGATCGCGGACTGCAGGGCCCGCTCGGCCGCCGCGAAGCCGCGGGCGACGAGCACCCCGCCCACCAGGATCGGCAGCCCGACCCACACCACCACCGTCGCCGCGCCCGCCGAGAGCAGGGCGATGACGAGGGAGAAGCCGATCGCGCCGAGCACCAGGGCGAGGAACGAGTAGCCGAGGAAGCGGCCGATTCGGGACGCCCAGGCGCCGACGCCCCGGGCCGGGGCGGGGGTCTCGTCGGCCGTGCGGGGCAGGGTCATCGTGGTCATGCCTCCACTCTCGGGCCGGATCGCCGGGAGGCCCATCCTGTCACCGGGACGGTCGGTGTCGGGCTGGCCCGACACCCCTGGGCATCCCTGCCCGGAGGATCAGCCCTGCTCGCAGATCTCCTTCAGCGTCCCGAGGTCGGCCCGGACAGCCGCGGCGTCCTCGTCGAACTCGGCCTCGCTCATCGAACCGCGGCGCAGAGTGAACACCACCTCGCAGCTCTCCTCCGTCAGCGTCAGCACCCGCAGCGGGTTCAGCACGGACTCGCCGGTGGGGAGGGTGACGGTGTGGTCCACCACGCCCAGCTCGTTCTCGGGGACGAAGCTGACCAGCACCCGCCCCATCGGCGAGCTCATCGACCACTGGGAGACCTCGCGCTGCACCTCGCTGCCGGCGAGGCCCGCCGCCCAGCGGGGCAGGTTCCGCGGATCGCTCACGTACTCGTACACACGACGCCAGGGGCGGTCGATCACGACGGAGAGATGGAGGGAGGGGCCGACGGGGGCAGCGGAGTCGCTCATGGGGCGACGCTAACAGCCCCTGTGTCGCGGGCGCCCTGCGCCGCCCTGAACGTCGCGCCGACCGCGTCCTCCCAGCTCGTCGCGACGAGCCCCTCCTCCCGTTCGAGACGCCCCGGCACCTGCACGCACGGCCCGTACCAGAGCCCGGAGATCCCGTGGAGCTCACGGGCGAAGGTGTTGAACGGCGCGAGCAGGGTCAGTGCTGCGCGGGGGATCGGGATCGGCCGACGGGCGGGCAGGCCCACGAGCCGGGACGCCTCCGCGATCAGCTCCCGCTGGGTGCGGGCGGGGGCGGCAGGGGCGTTCAGCACCGCATCGCCCGCGGCTCCGGTCAGGTGCTCGGCGCGGCGGGCGGCGTGGAGCATCGCCGCCGCGAGATCCGGCACGTGGGTGAGGGTGTGCGGCGCGTCGGCCCGGCCGAACAGGATCGCGCGGCGCCCGGTGAGCAGCGGCTCGATCACCATCGCGGTCGCGACCGCCGCCCCGGTGCCGACGGTGCTCGGCCCGATCAGGTCCGAGGCGATGACGCTGAGGGTGCGGGCCCGGTGTGCGCGGCGTACGGCCAGGAGCTCCACCCGGACCCGTCCCTTCTCGTCCTGCGGACTGGGCGAGGCGTCCTCCGCGAGATGCGCGGCGCCGCCCTGGTAGCCGTAGAAGGACTCGGGGAAGACGACCGGGATCCCGCGCTCGGCGGCGGCATCGAGCACGGCGAGCTCGCGGGGCGGGAGCTGCTCGCGCCAGAGCCGGGCGTCGTAGGGGGCGTGGAAGGTGGCGTGGACGGCGCCCGCGCCGTCGATCGCGGCCCCGAGCGCCGCCGGGTCGAGCACGTCCCCGGCGACGCGCCGGATCCCGGGGGAGGGGTCCTTCGCGGTGCGGCGCAGCACGGTGACGGTGTCGCCGTCCGCGAGCGCCCGCTCGATGATCGCGCGGCCGATCTGTCCTTCTCCGATGACGAGGTGATGCATGACTGCCTCCCGGAAGTGAGCACTGCTCTCTGTTCTGTCGGGGACAGTGAACACCGCTCTCGGTTCGGAGTCAAGAGCAGTGCTCTCGGAATGTGGGAGGATGCGGAGCATGAACGCCGCACCGACACCCCGCGCCCTCGCCCGGGAGCGCACCACGGCCCGCATCGTCGAGCTCGGGAACGCCCAGCTCGCCGAGAGCGGCGTCGCCGGCCTCAGCGTCCGCGAGATCGCCCGCGGCCTCGGCATGGTCTCCTCGGCGGTCTACCGCTACGTGGCCAGCCGCGACGAGCTGCTGACGCTGCTGATCGTCGATGCCTACGAGGACCTCGCCGCCGCGGTCGAGGAGCGTCTCGCGGGCGCCGGCGACGAGCCGCGCGAGCGCTTCCTCGCCCTCGGCGGGGCGATGTCGAGCTGGGCGCTCGCCGTCCCGGAGCGCTGGTCGCTGCTGTACGGCACCCCGGTCCCGGGCTACGCGGCGCCGTCGGAGACCACGAACGCGCCCGGTACGCAGGTGACCCGCGAGGTGCTCGCGATCGCGGCCGACGCGGCCCGGGGGGATCGACCGCTCGGCGAGTCGCCGGCGCTCGCCCCCTCCGTCGCCGACCTGCTCGCGCAGCACCTCGGCGAGTTCGACATCGACGCCGACGCCGCGACCGCCGCCCGCGCCGTCACGGCCTGGTCGGGACTCGTCGGCGTGATCAGCGCCCACCTGTTCGGCCAGCTCGGCCCCGATGCGGTCGCCCTCGGCGAGGGCATCCTCCGCCCCCAGATCGAGATCCTCGCGGACCTCATCACACCGCGCTGAGCGACCTGCCCGTCGCGTCCTCGTCGAGAGCGGCGAGGACCACCCGGACGATCGCGCCCGGCGTCGCGGGCTCCCGCACCCGCGCGCCCGCCGCCGACGGGGCGACCACGACCCAGCGGGGCGTGCCTCGCCTGCGCATCCGACCGATCTCGACGCTCCCGCCCCTGCGCAGCGGGATCACGAGCGCACCGCTCGGGCCGACGGCGAGGCGAGCGCCCAGCTCGGGACGCTGCGCGAGCAGGAGCGCACGGATCCGCTCGCGCTCGGCCCGCACCGCATCGGCGGGGACGGAGCGCGCAGCGGAGCGGCGCGACGGCGACATGCTCAAGAGCCTAGGAGCGGGGTGCGACAGAGGAGCGGAGCGACGCGGGCGGTCCCACCGTTCCCCCGCACGGGGGAGTGCGGTCGCTCGCGGGAGGGAGGTGGGTGGCGCGGGTGGGGGCGGTCCCCTCACTAGGCTGACACCCATGGCACAGCGCAGGCAGGACGGCAGCGCAGGGGATGCGGACTACGGCGCCCTCGGGTCCACCTACTCCCGCTACCGACGCCCCGACCCTCGCCTCGCCTCCGTGATCGCGCAGGCGCTCGGCGAGGCGCGCACCGTGCTCAACGTCGGCGCCGGGGCGGGCTCCTACGAGCCGACGGACCGGGAGGTCACCGCCGTCGAGCCCTCCGCCGTGATGCGGGCCCAGCGCCCCGCCCACCTGGCCCCGGCCGTGGACGCGACCGCCGAGCAGCTGCCCTTCGCCGACGACTCCTTCGACGCCGCCATGACCACCTTCAGCGTCCACCAATGGCAGGACCTTCCTGCGGGCCTGGCGGAGCTCCGACGCGTGACGCGCGGCCCGGTCGTGATCCTCACCTGCGACCCGAGCCGCGTCGAGGAGTTCTGGGTGCGGGAGTACGCGCCGGAGGTGCTCGAGGTCGAGGCGCGCCGCTACCCGTCGCCGGACGCGCTCGCCGACGGGCTCGGCGGCAGCGTCTCGATCAGCACCGTGCTCATCCCGCAGGGCTGCACCGACGGCTTCACCGAGGCCTACTTCGGACGGCCCGAGCACCTGCTGGATCTCGAGGCGCAGCGCGCCTGCTCCGCCTGGTCCCTGGTGGAGCCCGCGGTGATCGACCGCTTCACCCGGGAGCTCGCCGGGCACCTGCTCGACGGGACCTGGGACGCCCGTCATGGCGCGCTGCGCACCCTGCCGTGCTACGAGGGGTCCCTCGTGCTGCTCGTCGCCGAGCCCTGAACCGTGCTCGCCCCGCTCAGTCCCCGAGGATCGCGCCGCGGGAGGCGGACTTCACGAGCTTCACGTACTTGCCCAGCACGCCCTTGGTGAACTTCGGCGGCAGCGGCTCCCAGCCCTCCCGGCGCACGGCGAGCTCCGCCTCGTCGACCAGCAGGTCGAGCGTGCCCGCGCCGACGTCCAGACGGATCCGGTCCCCGTCGCGCACGAAGGCGATCGGCCCGCCGTCCAACGCCTCCGGAGCGATGTGGCCGACGCACAGGCCCGTCGTCCCGCCGGAGAAGCGGCCGTCCGTCATCAGCAGCACGTCCTTGCCGAGCCCGGCGCCCTTGATCGCGCCGGTGATCGCGAGCATCTCGCGCATGCCCGGCCCGCCCTTCGGGCCCTCGTAGCGGATCACCACCACGTCGCCGTGGTCGATCGTGCCGTCGTTCAGCGCGTCCAGCGCCTGCTGCTCCCGCTCGAACACGCGCGCGGTCCCCTCGAAGACGTCCTCCTCGAAGCCCGCGGACTTCACCACCGCGCCCTCGGGGGCGAGCGAGCCGTGCAGGATCGTGATCCCGCCGGTCGGGGCGATCGGCGCGGACGCCGGGCGCAGCACGGTCCCGTCGGCCGGGCGGGGCGAGAGGACCTCGAGGTTCTCGCCGATCGTGCGGCCGGTGACGGTCAGGCAGTCCCCGTCCAGCAGGCCCTCGTCCAGCAGCGTCTTCATCACCACCTGGATGCCGCCCACGTGGTCGACGTCGTTCATGACGTAGCGGCCGTAGGGCTTGAGGTCCGCGAGGTGCGGCACCTTCGCGCCGATCCGGGCGAAGTCCTCGAGGGTGAGGTCCACGCCCGCCTCGTGCGCGATGGCGAGCAGGTGCAGCACCGCGTTGGTCGAGCCGCCGAAGGCCTGCACCACGCTGATCGCGTTCTCGAAAGCGGCCTTGGTCATGATGTCGGAGGTCGTGATGCCCTGCCTCAGCATCCCCACCACGGCCTCGCCCGCACGGCGCGCGTCGGCGTCGCGGCGCCGATCGGCCGACGGGGGAGTGGCCGAGCCGGGGATCGACATACCGATCGCCTCGGCGACCGTCGCCATGGTGTTCGCGGTGTAGAAGCCGCCGCAGGCTCCCTCGCCGGGGCAGATGGAGCGCTCGATCCGGCCCACGTCCTCCCGGCTCATCAGCCCGCGGGCGCAAGCGCCGACGGCCTCGAAGCCGTCGATGATCGTCACGTCCTTCTCGGTGCCATCGGAGAGCGAGGCGCGGCCGGGCATGATCGTTCCCGCGTAGACGAAGACGCTCGCGAGGTCGAGCCGCGCCGCGGCCATCAGCATCCCCGGCAGGGACTTGTCGCAGCCGGCCAGCAGCACGGAGCCGTCGAGCCGCTCGGCGAGCATCACCGTCTCGACGCTGTCGGCGATGATGTCGCGGGAGACGAGGGAGTAGTGCATGCCCTCGTGCCCCATCGAGATCCCGTCGGAGACCGAGATGGTGCCGAACTGGAGCGGGTATCCGCCGCCGGAGTGCACGCCCTCCTTCGCGGCACGGGCGAGCCGGTCCAGCGACAGGTTGCAGGGGGTGATCTCGTTCCAGGAGCTCGCGATGCCGATCTGGGGCTTGTCCCAGTCCGCATCGCCCATCCCCACCGCGCGCAGCATGCCGCGGGAGGTGGTGGCGGAGAGGCCGTCGGTGACCGTGCGGCTGCGCGGCTTGATGTCCGGGGCGCGGCGGTCGGCGGGGGAGGGAGCGGCAGGGGCGGCGTCGTCAGCGGTCATGGCCCGACCTTAGGACTCCGCGCCGCCGATGTACACGGGCGGCGGGGCGGTCAGAGCACCCGGGGGCGGCTCTCCTCCTCGCCGAGGCGGGTGAGGCGGCTGAGCTGCGTGACGTGCTGGGGGCCGAGATCGGCGAGGGTGGGGACCTGCAGCAGCTTCATGGTCTGCTCGACCTGGCTCGCGAGGATCTCGATGGTGCGGTCCACGCCTTCCTTGCCGCCGGCCATGAGCCCGTAGAGGTAGGCGCGGCCGATCATCGTGAAGTCGGCGCCGAGCGCGATCGCGGCGACGATGTCGGCACCGCTGCGGATGCCGGTGTCCAGGATGATCTCGACGTCCTTGCCGATCTCGCGGGACACCTCGGGCAGAAGATGGAAGGGCACGGGGGCGCGGTCCAGCTGGCGGCCGCCGTGGTTGGAGAGCACGACCGCGTCGACGCCGAGGTCGGCGAGCTTCTTCGCGTCCTCGAGGGTCTGGACCCCCTTGACCGCGAACTTCCCGGGCCACATCTTCCGGATCTCGGCGAGGTCCTCGAAGTCGATCGAGGGATCCATCGCGGAGTTCAGCAGCTCCCCGACGGTGCCGCCGGTCTCCGAGAGCGAGGCGAACTCGAGCTTCGCCGTGGTCAGGAAGTCCCACCACCACCAGGGGCGCGGGATCGCGTTGACGACGGTGCCGAGGCTGAGCTGCGGCGGGATCGAGAACCCGTTGCGGGAGTCGCGCAGCCGCGCACCGGCCACGGGGGTGTCCACCGTGAAGAAGAGGGTGTCGAAGCCCGCCTCGGCCGCGCGCTCGACCAGGCCGTAGGAGATCTCCCGCTGGCGCATCACGTAGAGCTGGAACCAGTTGCGACCCAGCGGGTTCGCCTCCTTGACGTGCTCGATCGAAGTCGTGCCCAGCGTCGAGAGGGTGAAGGGGATACCGGCCTCGCCGGCCGCCGAGGCACCTGCGATCTCGCCCTCGGTCTGCATCAGGCGGGTGAAGCCGGTGGGGGCGATGCCGAAGGGCTGCGCGGAACTTCCGCCGAGGATCTGGGTGGTGGTGTCCACCGAGGAGACGTCGTTCAGGATCGAGGGGTGGAACTCGATGTCCTCGAAGGCCTCGACGGAACGGCGCATCGAGATCTCCCGTTCGGCGGCGCCGTCGGTGTAGTCGAAGGCCGCGGCGGGAGTGCGACGCTTCGCGATCGTGCGCAGGTCCTCGATCGTGAGCGCCGAGGAGAGCCGTCGCCGCTTGGGGTCGAGGTCGATCTTCTTGAACTTCATGAGCTCGAAGAGCTCGGAGGGGCGGGGGATCTGACGCTGGACCATGGGTCCTCCTTCGTGTCGGACGGTCGTATCGGGGCGTGCGGGAGCGGGTCAGGGGGCGGGGATCATCCAGGACAGCACGTTCGACTGCAGCCCGACCAGCAGGCACAGCGCGACGAGCATGCCGAGGCTCCACCAGATCACACGGCGGAAGATCGCGGACTCCTGACCGACCAGGCCCACGGCCGTGGCCGCGATGGTGAGGTTCTGGGGGCTGATCATCTTGCCGACCACGCCGCCGGAGGTGTTCGCGGCCACCAGCAGCGCCGGGTCGAGGCCGGCCTTCTCAGCGGCGGTCTGCTGGAGCGTCGCGAACAGGGCGTTGGCGCTCGTGTCGGAGCCGG
Organism: Brachybacterium sp. SW0106-09; assembly: GCF_001293905.1. Taxonomy (NCBI): domain Bacteria; kingdom Bacillati; phylum Actinomycetota; class Actinomycetes; order Micrococcales; family Dermabacteraceae; genus Brachybacterium; species Brachybacterium sp. SW0106-09. The sequence continues at coordinate 89,358 of NZ_BCAK01000058.1, read as the reverse complement.
TCACCGCGGTGCCGAGCCAGCCCAGGATCGGGGAGAGGAACGCGAAGGCGGCGCCGGTGCCGGCGATCCAGGTGCCGATGGTGATCGTCTGGCCCGACTGGTTCATGACGTAGGCGAGCGCGAGCACCGCGGCGACGGTGAGGATCGACCAGCGCATCTTCACGAGGTTGGTGACGTACACGTCGACGGCGTCCCGCGCGCTGAGTCGGTAGACGAGCGCCACCACGATCCCGGTGAGCAGCAGCAGGGTGCCCGGCGAGGAGAGCCACTGCAGGGTGTACACCGTGCTGGTGGAGACCTCCCCGGCGGCGGTGAGCACCCGGCCGTCCAAGCCCGGCCAATGGATCGTCAGATCCGTCGAGGCGAGGAAGGTGTTCAGCGCGGGCACCAGCTTCGAGGCGGAGAAGACGAGGATCACCAGCAGGTAGGGGAACAGGGCCATCAGCACGCGGCCCGGGGTCAGGGCGGTGTCGGGTCGGGTGCGGGTGGCGACCGCGCCGCCGCCGGTCGCGTCCTGCGGGGCGTCGGCCTGCTCGGTCTCGCGCTCGCGACGCATGTTCGCCAGGGCGTCCTTCCCGCCGACGGGCGTCCACACGCGCAGCATGAGCACCGCGGCGCCGAGCCCGGCGAGGGAGGCGATGATGTCGGTGAGCTCGACGGAGATGAAGTTCGAGGAGACGTACTGGCTGATCGCGAAGACGAGGCCGACCACGAGCGCGAGCGGCCAGAGCTGGCGCACCCCGCGCCGTCCGTCGACCAGCAGCACCAGGAACAGCGGCACCACGGTGGCGAGGAACGGCGCCTGGTGTCCGATGATCGCGCCGATGTGCTGGTACGGGATGCCGGTGAGGTTGCCGGCGGTGATGATCGGGATCGCGATCGCGCCGAAGGCGACCGGGGCGGTGTTGGCGATGAGCACCACGGTCGCGGCGCGCATCGCCGTGAAGCCGACCGCCATCAGCATCACGCCGGTGATCGCGACGGGGGCGCCGAAGCCGGCGAGGGCCTCGAGCAGGCCGCCGAAGCAGAAGGCGATGATGATCGCCTGGACCCGGGGATCGTCGGAGATCTTGTCGATGACCAGGCGGAGGTCCTCGAAGCGTCCGCTGCGGACGGTGAGTTCGTACAGCCAGATCGCGTTGAGCACGATCCACATGATCGGGAAGAGCCCGAAGGCGAACCCCTGCGAGGCGGAGAGGGCGACGAGGTCCAGGGGCATGCCGTAGACGACCGCGGCGACGAGGCCGGCGACGGCCAGCGCCGAGAGACCTGCCCAGTGCGCCTTCCAGCGCAGCACGCCGAGGGTCACGAAGATCGTCAGCAGCGGCAGGATCGCGACGAGCGAGGACAGCATCAGGCTGCCGGCCAGCGGTGCGAGGTCTGGGGTGTACATGGGAACCTCCGAGGCACGTCAGCGGCGGTGCTGCACTGCATCGCCGTCGATGTCGTGCCTGGTGAGTCGTGAGAGGAGTGGGAGCGGGGGACCACGGTGTGGTCCGACCACATAGCGATGGTAGGGCCAGGGCGGCGGCGAGGCAAGCCCCGGGGAGTCCCGGACGGGACGGGCCCGGGGCGAGACTCGTCGAGCGCGGGCCGTCGGAGAGAGGGGCCGTGCGCGCGCGCAGAGCCGGCTGTGCTAGAACGGGCCCATGGTCGAGAACGCGCACCACTCGGAGGTCGGACCGCATCGGAGCACGGCCGGAGCCGGCGGCGCGGCCTGGGGACCCGTGTCCCGTCGCAGCACCCACGAGCTGGTGATCGACGCGATCGAGGACCAGATCATGAGCGGTGTGCTGGCCGTCGGGGACCTGCTCCCGCCCGAGCGGGAGCTCGCCTCCCGGCTGCAGGTGAGCCGCACCGGGGTGCGCGAGGCGATCCGGGTGCTCGAGGCCCACGGGGTGCTCCGCTCCGAGGTCGGCTCCGGACGCGGGGCCGGCACCTTCGTCGCCGCGCTGCCCCGCGCCGCCCTCGAGCGCTTCCTGCGACTGCACGTCGCCCTCGCGAACTTCCCCGTCCACGACGTGGTCGAGACGAGGGTCCTGCTCGAACGGGCCAGCGCCGCGCTCGCCGCGGAGCGCGCGGACGCGGAGGCGCTCGCGGAGCTCGAGGAGCTCCTGGCGAGGATGGACCGTCCCGGTGCGAGCCGCGAGGACTTCAACGACGCGGACACCGAGTTCCACGTCGCGATCGCGCGGGCCGGGGGCAATGCGCTGTTCGCGGAGATGACCGGGGCGATCCGCGCCTCGCTGCGCGCGCCGATCCTCGAGGCCTTCACCAAGGTCGAGGACTGGGACGCGATGGCCGGCATGCTCCGCGCCCAGCACCGCGAGATCCTCGACGCGCTCCGGGCGAGGGAGTCGGAGAAGGCCGCGAGACTGACCGCGGAGCACATCCGCGCAGCCGCCGCGGCCCTGCCCGACCTCCCCGGCGCCTGAGCGCCACGCCTCGCGGCGCAGGCCGGATCAGGCGCCGGGGACCGGCCGCTCGTCCACCCCGTCGTACTGCGACAGCGGACGGATCAGCGCGTTCGACGCCCGCTGCTCCATCACATGGGCCGTCCACCCGGTCACCCGCGCCGCGATGAACAGCGGCGTGAACAGCTCGGTGTCGAAGCCCATCAGGTGGTAGACGGGACCGGCGGGATAGTCGAGGTTCGGCGTGATGCCCTTGGCCTCGTCCATCGCCTGCTCGAGCCCGTCGTACAGGCCCAGGATCTCGTCGCGGCCGGTGTGGGCGATCATCGCGTCCAGCGCCCGCTTCATGGTGGGCACGCGCGAGTCGCCGTGCTTGTAGACGCGGTGGCCGAAGCCCATCACCTTCTTCTTCTGCGCGAGCGCGTCCTCCATCCAGGCCTTCGCCCGCTCCTTCGCTTCGGCGCCGGACTCCTCGGGCCGGATCCCGATCTCGTCGAAGGTGTGCATGACCGCCTCGTTCGCCCCGCCGTGCAGCGGGCCCTTGAGCGCGCCGATCGCCCCGGTCACGGCCGAGTGGAGGTCGGCGAGGGTCGAGGTGATCACGCGCGCGGTGAAGGTCGAGGCGTTGAAGGAGTGCTCGGCGTAGAGGATCAGCGAGACGCGGAAGGCGTCGACCACCTCCGGCGCCGCCTCCTCGCCGAAGGTCATCCACAGGAAGTTCTGGGAGTGGTCGAGGTCCTCGCGGGCCGGGACCGGCTCGGTCGGTCCGGCGGCGCGGCGCCGACGCTGCTCGTAGGCGATCACGGCCGGCAGCTGCGCAGTGAGCCGTTCGGCCTTGGCGAGCTCGCTCCCGGGAGAGGAGTCGTCGGCCTCGGGATCTCGTGCCCCGAGGACCGAGACGGCCGTGCGCACCGAGTCCATCGGGTGGCAGGTCGTCGGCAGCGCATCGAGGGCCTGCTTGACCGTCGGGTCGAGGTCGCGGTGGGCGCGGAAGCGTCCCTGCAGCGCGGTGAGCTCGTCCGCGTCGGGCAGCTCCCCGGTCCACAGCAGATGGGCGACCGCCTCGAAGGACTGCGTCGCGGCGAGCTGCGGGACGGGATAGCCGCGGTAGAGCAGCGAGTTGGTCTCGGGGTTCACCTTCGAGATCGCGGAGACGTCGGCGACGACGCCGTTCAGGCCCTTCCTGATCTCGGAGGTGTCGGTGGCGTGGTTCATGGGGCTCACTCCTTCGTCGACGGCGGTGTCCGGTCGGGGGCGTGCGGGTCGGTGCCGTGCGCGGCGGGGACCTCGAAGTCGAAGACCGAGGCGTCGAAGCGGCTGTAGGACTCATAGTCCACCAGTTCGTACAGGCGCGCACGCGTGAGCATCTCCGGGACACGGGATTCCTGCGTGCCGGTCTCCAGGATCGTCTCCAGCACCCGCTCGGCCGCGCCCAGCGCGGCGCGCAGCAGGGTGACCGGATAGATCACCATCGCGACGCCCGCCTCGGCGAGCTGCTCGCGGGTGAACAGCTGGGACTTCCCGAACTCGGTCATGTTCGCCAGCACCGGGACGTCCAGCGCCGCGCAGACCTGCTCGAACTCGCCGAGGTCCGCCAGCGCCTCGGGGAAGATCGCCTCGGCTCCCGCGTCCACCAGCGCCTTCATCCGGTCGATCGCGGCGGGCAGGCCGTCGGTCGCACGCAGATCGGTGCGGGCCATGACCAGGAAGCCGGGGTCGCGCCTGCCGTCGGCGGCGGCGCGGATCCGCTTGGTCGCCGTGTCGAGGTCGACCATGGTCTTGCCGTCCAGGTGCCCGCAGCGCTTGGGGTTGACCTGGTCCTCGATGTGGCAGCCCGCGAGCCCCGCGTCCTCGAGCTCCTGGATCGTGCGGGCCACGTTCATCGGCTCGCCGAAGCCGGTGTCGGCGTCGATCAGGCAGGGAAGGTCGGTGGCGCGGGCGATCTGGGCGCCGCGCGCGGCGACCTCGCTGAGGGTGGTCAGGCCGGTGTCCGGCAGGCCCAGCTCGTTCGCGATCACGGCTCCTGAGATGTACGCGCCTGGGAAGCCCTTCTCCTCGATGAGCGTCGCGGACAGCGGCGTGAACGCGCCGGGGAACGGGGCGGCCGCACCGGGGGTGAGCAGGGAGCGCAAGTCCTGGCGCTTCTGGGCGGGGGTGCGGGTCGAGGACAGCATCAGAACAGTCCCTTCGGGGCGGCCGACGGGTCGAGCACGCCGGGCGCGGCCAGGACGTTCAGGCGGTGCAGCTCCCCGGCGGGCAGCTCGGCGAGGTTCTCCGCGGCGTCGAGGAAGCGGGCGATCTCGCGCTCCTCGAGCACGCCGTCGGCGAGGCTGCGGAACTTGTCGACGTACTGCGCGCGGGCGAAGGGGCGGGCGCCCTGGGGGTGCGCATCGGCCACCGCGATCTCGTCGCGCAGCGTCGTGCCGTCGGCCAGGGTGATCACGACCTCGCCGCCGAAGGCCTTCTCGGTGAGGTCCAGGGAGTGGTAGCGGCGGGTCCACTCCGCGTCCTCCTCGGTGGTGACCTTCTGCCACAGCGCGACGGTGTCCTCGCGGGCGGCGCGCTCGGGGGCGTAGGAATCGACGTGGTGCCAGGTCCCGTCCTGCAGGGCGACCGTGAAGATGTACGGGATCGAGTGGTCGAGCGTCTCGCGGGACGCGGTCGGGTCGTACTTCTGTGGGTCGTTCGCGCCCGAGCCGATCACGAAGTGGGTGTGGTGAGAGGTGCGCAGCAGGATCGAGTCGACGTTCGCGGCGTCGGCCAGCTCGGGGTGCTCGGCATGCAGGCGCCGGGCCAGGTCGATCCAGGCCTGCGCCTGGTACTCGGCCGAGTGCTCCTTGGTGTAGGTGTCCAGGATCGAGCGCTTGGCCTCGCCGGGCCCGGGCAGCGGCACCATGTAGCGGGCGTCCGGGCCGCCCAGCAGCCAGGCGATCACCCCGTCCTCGCCCTCGTAGATCGGGACCGGGGAGGTCTGGCCGCGCATCGCGCGGTCCACCGCCTCCACGGCCATCTTCCCGGCGAAGGCGGGGGCGTGCGCCTTCCAGGTGGAGATCTCGCCCTTGCGGGACTGGCGGGTGGCAGTGGTGGTGTGCAGCGCCTGCCCGATCGCCTGGAAGATCGTCCCCGCGGGAAGGCCCAGCAGCGTGCCGATCCCGGCGGCGGCCGACGGGCCGAGGTGGGCGACGTGATCGATCTTGTGCTCGTGCAGGCAGATCGCGCGCACCAGGTCCACCTGCAGCTCGTAGCCGGTGGCGATGCCGCGCAGCAGCTCGGCGCCGGTGCGGCCGGCGTGCTCGGCGACGGCCAGCAGCGGCGGGATGTTGTCGCCGGGGTGGGAGTAGTCCGCGGCCAGGAAGGTGTCGTGGTAGTCGAGCTCGCGCACGGCGACGCCGTTGGCCCAGGCGGCCCATTCGGGGGAGGTGCGCGTCTCGAGGCCGAAGACGCTCGAGCCGGTGCCGCCGGCGGGGACGGGATGGCTGAGCGCCTGGGCGCGGGCGGAGACGATCGGGGCGCGGGCGAGGGAGGCGACGGCGACGGCGGCGTTGTCGATGACGCGGTTGATCACCATCTCGGCGACCTCGGGCTCGACCTCGGCCGGGTCGACGGCGACCTGCGCCATCTTCCAGGCCAGCTGGTCCTCGTGGGCGAGGTTCTCCTCGGAGCGGTGGACGCGGACGTCGTGGTCGATCATGCGGTGGCCTCCTGGTGGGCGGGTTCGGCGGATGCGGCGAGTGCGGTGGAGTCGGTGGGGATGCCGGCGCCCTGCAGGTGGGCGAGGGCGCGGCGGAGGTGGACGAGGGTGCTCGCCGCGGCGAGCTCGGGATCCCCCGAGGCGATCGCGCGGGCGATGTCGGCGTGCTCGCGGGCGGAGTCGGCGAGGCGGTCCGGGGAGTTGCGCGCCAGGCGTCGCAGCCGGCCCAGGTGCAGGCGGAGACCGCGCAGGGACTCGGCGAGATAGGTGTTCTGGCAGGCGGTGTCCAGCGCGGCGTCGAGCTCGCGGGTCAGGGCGTAGTAGGCGGTGGGGTCGGTGCCGGCGGCGAGGAGGCCGCGCGCCTGCGCGAAGCGGTCGGCGAGAGCGGCGAAGGCGTCGGCCCCGCCCCGCGCACCGGACGTCCCGTCGGACCGTGCGATGCGCTCCGCCGCGCGACGGGCGGCGAGGGTCTCCAGCGCGATGCGGAGGTCGAACAGCGGAGCGGTCTCCTCGAGGGAGACGGCGGTGACGACCATTCCGCGGCCCGCGGCAGGCTCGGCAAGCCCGTCGGAGACCAGTCGGGCCAGGGCCTCGCGCAGCGGGGTGCGGGACAGGCCCAGGCGCCGGGACTGCTCGACCTCGCCCAGCACGGCGCCGGGCGCGAGGGAGCCGTCGATGATCTCCTCGCGCAGCGCCGTGTAGGCGCGGTCACTGGCCCGCATGGCATGAGTGTATGCAGAGTTGCCGTCCCTGTGCGAGAGCGGCGGCTACTGCTGCGGAATCGTGTCGTCGATGTATGCACTGCGCGGGGGATGGCTCGTCGTCCGGAGCCCGGTCCGTCGGGACCGGGGAACCGGCGTGATAGCGTCCACGCGGCCCGAAACCGCCGTCGGCCCCCGCACCGGGACCCTGCTCGGCGACGCCGCCGGTCCGACGGGTGCCTGGCAGGTCCTGCCGCGCCGCCACCGCACGTCGGCGCGATCCCGGACCCGGGAGCGGGACCCACCGCCCCCCGCACCGACCCTGACCATCCTCGGGCACGCTCCGCCTCGCGGCCCCGCCGCGGGCTCCGTCGTGCCCCACCCCCGAGAGGCAACGATGAAGTTCTTCCAGCGCCTGGGCAGATCGCTGATGCTGCCCGTGGCCGTCCTCCCCGTCGCCGCGATCCTCAGCGGCATCGGCTACTGGATCCTGACCGCCACCGGGAACGACGCGAACCTCGTCGGCGTGTTCTTCCAGACCGCCGGCGGCGCGCTCCTGGACAACCTGCCGCTGCTGTTCGCGATCGGCGTCTCGCTCGGCATGGCCACCAAGCCCGACGGCACCTCCGCCCTCGCCGGCCTCGTCTCCTGGCTGGTGGTGACCACGCTCCTGTCCGCTGAGAACGTCGCCCTGTTCCAGGGCATCGACGAGGCGGAGGTGGACCTCGCCTTCTCGAACCTCGAGAACGTCTTCGTAGGCATCCTGTGCGGCCTCATCGGCGCCTGGTCCTACGACCGCTTCAAGGAGACCGAGCTGCCGGACGCCCTCGCCTTCTTCTCCGGTCGCCGCTCCGTCGCGATCGTCTCCGCCGGCCTCTCGCTCGTGCTCGCGCTCGTGCTGTTCTTCGTCTGGCCGCTGGCCTTCGGCGGGCTGGTCGCCTTCGGCGAGTTCATCCTGACGCTCGGGCCGGTGGGCGTGGGCCTCTACGGCTTCCTGAACCGCCTGCTGATCCCGCTGGGCCTGCACCACGCGCTGAACTCCGTGTTCTGGTTCGACGTGGCCGGCATCAACGACCTGGGCAACTTCCTGGACGGCTCCGGCACCTACGGCGTCACCGGCCAGTACATGACCGGCTTCTTCCCGATCATGATGTTCGGACTGCCCGGTGCGGCCCTGGCCATGTACGTCACCGCGAGGACCTCGCGGCGCAAGGTCGCCGCGGGCGTGCTCTTCTCCAGCGCCGTCGCCGCGTTCTTCGTGGGCGTGACCGAGCCGCTCGAGTTCGCGTTCATGTTCCTCGCCCCCGGCCTGTACGTGCTCCACGCGCTGTTCACCGGCATCTCCATGGCGATCAGCGCGCTGCTGCCGGTGCGGATGGGCTTCGGCTTCTCCGGCGGGTTCATCGACCTGGTCCTCGGCTGGGTGAACCCCATGGCGCAGAACCCGTGGGCGATCCCGCTGATGGGCATCTTCTGGTTCGCCGTCTACTTCCTCGCCTTCCGCTGGATCATCCTCAGGTTCGACCTGAAGACCCCCGGCCGCGACGACTCCTTCGACGGCCGGGTCGAGGGGGAGGACGCCGCGAGCGACGGCAGGTACGCCGCGACCGCGACCGCCTTCCTCGCCGCCCTCGGCGGCGCCTCGAACATCACCGACCTCGAGAACTGCGCGACGCGCCTGCGGATGGAGCTCGCGGACGTCTCCAAGGTCGACGAGGCGGCGCTGAAGCGCGCGGGCGCCGCCGGGACCATGAAGCCCGGCGGGCACTCCGTCCAGGTGATCTACGGGACCTCCGTCCAGTTCGTGAAGGACGCGATGGAGCGGATCATGAGCGGCACGGACCGGCCCGTCGCGGAGGAGGACGTCCGCGCCCTCGAGGAGCAGGACGCCGCCGAGGCGGGAGGCGGGAGCGCCACCGCGCTGCGGGCCTCCTCCCTCGTGCGCCTGCGCCGGCCCGTCGAGGGCACCTCGGTGCCGCTCGACCAGGTGCCGGACCCGACCTTCGCCCAGGGGGTCATGGGTCCCGGCATCGCGATCGAGCCGAGCGACGGGCTCGTGCTCGCCCCGGCCGAGGGCACCGTCGCCCACGTGTTCCCCACCGGTCACGCCGTCGCGCTGACCCTCGAGGACGGCGTCGAGGTGCTGATCCATGTGGGCCTGGACACCGTGGAGATGAAGGGGCACGGCTTCGAGACTCTCGTCGCGACCGGTGATCGCGTCGTCGCCGGCACGCCGCTGCTGCGCGCCGACCTCGCCGCGATCCGTGCGGCCGGGCACCCGACCGTGACCCCGGTGATCGTGATGAACGATCCCGGCGCCCGCATCGAGCTGGTCTGAGCCGATCTCGCCATGACGGCCGTCGCCCCGTCACCGGGGCGGCGGCCGTCGTCGTGGCAGACGCGTGGTCCCGTCCCGTCAGGAGCGGGGGCGCGAGGCGCCGAAGGCCCGGTCGGTCTCGGTCGGGTCGAGCACCGCGGCCGGGTGCGGCCCGGCCGCGAGCCAGGCTGCGCGCCAGTCCTCGACCGCCGGGGAGGCGAGCGCCCCGCCGGCCAGCAGCACCATGTTCCCGTCGGCCGGGCGGGTCAGCAGCTGCGCGTCGGTGAGCGTCCACACCCCCGTCACGCCCACCTCCGCCGCGGCGGCCTCGAGCTCCCGCACCTGCGCGGCGAGGAAGAGCTGCCCCGCGTCGTCGCCGACGTTCACCATCAGCAGCCCGTCGGCCCCCAGGCGGGAGAGGGCTTCGCGGTAGAACGCGGCCTCGGCGAGATGGGCGGGGGAGTCCTGGCCGGAGAAGACGTCGAGCACGATCACGTCGAACTCCCGCTCCCCGAGCGCGGCGAGCTCCTCGCGCGCGTCCCCGATGACCACCTCGAGCTCCGTGCCCTCCGCCAGCGGCAGCGCGGTGGTGACGAGGGTGGGCAGCTCCCGCTCGATCTCGATCACCAGCTGCGCGGAGCCGGGCCTGGTCGCCTGCACGTAGCGGACCAGGGTCAGCGCCCCGCCGCCGAGGTGCGCGATGCGCAGCGGCGCCCCGGCTGGCCGCACCTGGTCCAGCACGTTGCCCATCCGGCGCAGGTATTCGTGGACGAGCCGCGTCGGATCCTCGAGGTCCACGTGGGACTGCTCCACGCCGCCGATCAGGAGGGTCCAGCCGCCCACCACCTCGTCGGCGACGATCCAGGCCGGCTGGTCCGAGAAGGACAGCTGCGCGCTGCGGGGCGCGCCGGGGGAGAAGGGCGTTGCGGAGGTCGGGGGCGCGTTCATGGGGCCATTGTGCCGAGGACGGGTACCCGGAGCGCGTGCCCACCTCCTGACGGGCACACGCACAGTGGCGTCATGACCGCTCTGGACATCCTGGACCTCCCCACCGGCCCCGTCGCACTGCACCGCGCGCGCGAGGCGGACCTGCCCGAGCTCGTCGCCCTGCTCGCCGACGACGTGCTGGGCCGGGAGCGGGAGGCCCCGGAGCTCGGCCCCTATCGCCGGGCCTTCGCGGCGATCGACCAGGATCCCGCGCATCTCCTGCTCGCGGCGCGCGACGAGGCGGGCGCGCTGCTCGCCACGCTGCAGCTCACCCTGCTGCCGTCCCTCTCCCGCGGAGGGTCGCTGCGCCTGCAGATCGAGTCGGTGCGCGTGGCCGCCGACGCGCGGGGGAGCGGCCTCGGGTCCGCGCTGATGCAGTGGGTCCATGGCTGGGGGCGCGAGCGCGGCGCCGCGCTCACCCAGCTCACCACCGATGCGGCTCGCACGGACGCCCACCGCTTCTACACGCGGCTCGGGTACGCCCAGAGCCACCTCGGGTTCAAGCTCCCGCTCTGAGCCGGCTCCCGCCCAGTCCCTGCTCCGAGCCCGGCACCGGCCCCGCTCCCACCCGACTCCCGCCGCGCTCCCGCCCGGCGACCGCCCGGTCGTCGAAGTCGTCGCGGAACCGCCGCGAGTTGCCTAGGGTGGGCCCATCACGGCGATGTGACGCAGGCTACAGGAGGGTCCGATGCCGATCTACGAGTTCCGCTGCCAGAGCGCGCACGAGTACGAGCGCTCGGTGCCCATCAGCGCCCGCGACGAGGACCTCCTCTGCCCCGACTGCGGTGCGCCGGCCCGTCGTCGGATGAGCGCCCCGCGCCTCGGCCGGCTCGGCTCGACCGCCGGACAGCTGCTGGACCGCGCCGCGAGCAGCGCCCACGAACCCGCCGTCGTCGACCGCGTCCCCGGGGCCAGCCCCGCCGCGACCCGCACCTCGACGGACCCGCGCCACGCGCGGCTGCCGCGTCCCTGAGACCGGCCCAGGACCCGGCGGGGCCGATCCGCGGACCCGTCGCTGTGGAAGGAGAAGCATGCCCCAGAACGTGTTCCCCCTCGACTCCGCGAAGCCCTTCACCGAGCAGAAGATCCTCGGTCACAACCGCTGGCACCCGGACATCCCGCCGGCCGTCAGCGTCAGGCCCGGCGACACCTTCCGCGTGGACTGCCGCGAGTGGTTCGACGGCTACATCAAGAACGACGACTCCGCCGAGGACATCGCCACCGCGCCCCTGCACACCGTCCACACCCTCTCGGGCCCCTTCCGCATCGAGGGGGCGAAGCCCGGCGACCTGCTGATCGTGGACATCCTCGACGTCGGCCCGATCCCGCAGGAGGACGACGGCCCGCTCGCGGGGCAGGGCTGGGGCTACACCGGCATCTTCGCCAAGCGCAACGGCGGCAGCTTCCTCACCGACCAGTTCCCCGACGCCTACAAGGCCGTGTGGGACTTCCGCGGGGAGAGGGCGACCTCCCGCCACGTCCCCGGTGTCGAGTTCACCGGCATGATCCACCCCGGCCTGATGGGCACCGCCCCCTCGCCGGAGCTGCTGGGGAGGTGGAACTCCCGCGAGGCGGCGCTGATCGCGACCGACCCGGACCGCGTGCCGGCACTCGCCCTGCCGCCCGAGCCGGACGGCGCGATCCTCGGCGGGGTCCCCGACGGCGAGTTCGACCGGGTCGCGGGGGAGGGCGCCCGCACCGCACCGCCGCGCGAGAACGGCGGCAACCAGGACATCAAGAACCTCACCCGCGGCACCAGGATCTTCTACCCGGTGTTCGTGGACGGGGCGAACTTCTCCGTCGGCGACCTGCACTTCAGCCAGGGTGACGGCGAGATCACCTTCTGCGGCGGCATCGAGATGGGCGGGTTCATCGACCTGCACGTCGACGTGATCCCCGGCGGGATGGAGAAGTACAACGTCGCCGAGAACGCGATCTTCATGCCCGGGAACACCGCCCCGCAGCACTCGCAGTGGCTGAGCTTCTCCGGCACCTCGGTCACCCTCGACGGCGAGCAGCGCTATCTCGACTCGCACCTCGCCTACCAGCGGGCGTGCCTGCACGCGATCGAGTACCTGACCACCTTCGGCTGGTCGGCCGAGCAGGCCTACCTGCTGCTCGGTGCCGCGCCGATCGAGGGCCGGTTCTCCGGCGTGGTCGACATCCCCAACGCCTGTGCGACCGTCTACTTGCCGCTGGACATCTTCGACATCGACATCCGCCCCGGGTCGGGCGAGGTGCCGAGGATCGATCCGGGCATCGGCGCGCCGCGCGCGAGCGTCGGCTGACCCCGAGGACCCGGCCGACAGGGGCGGGCAGAGCACCGACCGACGAGCGACGGCGGCGGGTCCGGGGCGCGTCCCGGGCCCGCCGGCGCGGCATCCGCGAGAGGCTTCCGGGATGACCGCCCCCGCCCTCCTGCTGCTCAACGGCGCGCCCGGCAGCGGCAAGTCCACCCTCGCCGCGCTGCTCGCGGCCCGGCGCCCGCTCGCGCTCGCCCTCGACGTCGACCAGCTGAAGCACTCCCTCGGCGGCTGGGAGGAGGACCTGCACCGCTCCGGGCTCCAGGCACGGCGCCTCGCCCTCGCGCTCGCCGGCAGGCACCTGGCCGACGGGCACGACGTGCTGATCGGCCAGTACCTCGCCCGCCCCGCCTTCCTCGACCAGCTCGCCCAGCTCGCCGCCGAGGCCGGGGCACGCGTCGTCGAGGCCGCGCTCGTGGCCGACGAGGCAACCCTCGCCGCGCGCCTCGCCTCCCGCCGCACCGCGCCCGACCGGCCCGAGCAGGCGGCGAACGATCGCCACGTCGGCCCCGGCGACGCCGCGGCGCACCTCGCCGCGCTCGACGCCCTGCTGGAGGGGCGACCTCGCGTCCACCGGCTCGATGCCCGCCTGCCCCGCGAGGAGCTGGCGGACGCGCTCGGCCGTATCCTGGACGCTCCCGCGAGCAAGGAGCACCGCCCATGACCGCCGCCGCCACCCCGCGCACCGCCGCCGAGCTCGAGGCCGAGGTCGCCGCCCTGCACGAGGAGCTCGCCGCGCTCGCCGACGACCGGATGCGCGCGGTGAACGAGAAGCACGGCGACGACCACGCCGTGAACCTCACCAAGCTCCGCGCGGTCGCGAAGCGGCTGAGGACCCGGCCCGACCTCGCCCGCGCCCTGTGGGAGACGCCTGCCGCGGACTCCACCCCGAAGCTGCTGGCGCTGCTGATCTCCCGCCCGAAGCAGTACGGCGAGGAGGAGCTCGATGCGATGCTGCGCGAGGCGCCGACGCCGAAGGTCCACGAGTGGCTGGTCAGCTACATGGTCAAGAAGAGCCCGCACCGCGAGGCGCTGCGCGAGGCCTGGTTCGCCGACGCCGACCCCGTCGTCGCGAGCGCCGGATGGGCGCTCACCAGCGACCGGATCGCGAAGACCCCGGCGGGTGAGGCGCCCGAGGGGATCGATCTCGATGCGCTCCTCGACCAGATCGAGGCGGAGATGAAGGACGCCCCCGAGCGCCTGCAGTGGGCGATGAACCAGTGCCTCGCCGCGATCGGCATCCACGACCAGGCCAGGCGCGAGCGCGCCATCGCGATCGGCGAGCGGCTCGAGGTGCTGAAGGACTACCCGACCCCGCCGAAATGCACCTCGCCCTTCGCCCCGCTCTGGATCGACGAGATGGTGCGCCGCGCCGAGCAGCGCTGAGACCGGCGGCGCCGCGCCGCGCGCGGGATCAGCGGGTCCGTGCGAACCACTCCAGCGCGAGCGCGGTGACCTCCTCCGGCGCGTCGTCGGTGAGGAAGTGCGCGGCGTCCTCGACGAAGGCGAGTTCGACGCGGTCCGCGCAGCGCGGTGCATGCCGGCTGATGCGGCGCACCACCGGCTCCGTCCAGGGGCGGTCCTGGTGGCCGAAGACCACCATCGTCGGCACCGCGAGGCGGCGCCGACGGTAGTGCCCGGCGCTCATCCGGAGCGCCTCGGGCAGGATCTGCCGCCAGGTCAGCGTGCGGACGGCCGCCTCGACCTCCGCGCGCCGCTGCGGCGCGAGGTGGCGATCCTTCACCTCCTCCGTCATGCCGCGTGCGACATAGGCGGGGGAGAAGATCCTGCGCAGCGAGGTCCCGCGTCGGTGGAGCAGGAACTGCGGCAGGTGCCGGAAGCCCGGCACGATCCGCGGGGAGAAGGCGAAGAACGCCGGCGGCACCGAGAGCTGCACCGCGGAGAGCACCCGCTCGGGATGCCCGTAGCTCAGCTGCATCGCGGTGAGCGCCCCCATGTCGTGGCTGAGCAGCCGCACGCGCTCGATCCCGAGGGCGTCCAGCAGCGCGAGCACGTCCCGCAGCCGGGAGGTGCGGTCGAGGGCGGGGGAGTCCGCCTCCGTCCACCCCGCTCCGCGCAGGTCCGGGATCAGGGCGCGGTACCCGGCCGAGGCCAGACCCGTCGCCACGTCCCGCCACTGCCACCAGCGCTCGGGGAACCCGTGCAGGAGCAGCACCGGCTCGCCCTGCCCGCACTCCGCCAGATGGGTGCGCAGGCCGGGCGCGGCGATCCTGCGATGGGTGATGCCGTCGGCCGGAGGGAGCGGCGGGGACCAGGCGCGGCCCTCGGGGGAGGCCAGGTGGAGGGACTCGGATGCGCTCATGACGACGCTCCTCGAGGGGGAGTCCTCGGGGCGAGGGCTACTATGGGCATAGTAGATCGAGTGCGGGCGCAGAGGAAGAGGGGAGCCCATGGCGGCCACGACGAAGGAGCGGAGCCTCGAGGCGGCCGTCGCGCTGCTGGGCGAGGAGGGGATCCGCGCGCTCACCCACGCGCGGATCGACGCCCGCGCTGAGCTGCCCGCCGGCTCGACCTCGAACTGGTTCCGCACCCGCCGCGCCCTCCTCGCCGGGGTCGTGGACCACATCGCCGAGCGCGAGCGGGCCGACGCCGACCCCTCGGCGCTACCCGACCTCACCGCCCCGGCGCAGCTCGCGGACCTGCTCGCACGCATGCTCGAGGTGCTGAGCGGACCCCTCGCCGCCCGCACCCGCGCCAGCTACGCGCTCTTCCTCGAGATCGGCGCCGACGAGGAGCTGGCCGCGCCCCTGCACCGACAGCGCGCGGCCTTCGAGGCCTGGACCGAGCAGATCACGGCCGACGTCGGCCTCGCGGACCCCGTCCCCGCCGCGCGGGCGCTGATGGCGTTGTGCGACGGGCTGCTGCTGCACCGGCTCACCGTCGACCCGGCCCTCGAGGTCCGGCCCGTGCTCGAGCGCGCGGTGCGCGACCTCGCGAGGAGCTGAGGGGCCGACGGGCTGCGGGGACCGCCGCGACGCGCGGGGTCAGTCTCCGTCCGCCGGGGCGGGGGAGACCTGCACCCGCAGCGCCTTGTGGTCGGTGCCCGGGATCGTCAGATAGCTCGGCACGGGGCCCTCGACACCGGGGCCGACGAGCGCATGGTCGATCCGGGCGAAGGGCGGCACGCTGCGGCCGACGGGCCAGGTCGGCTCCCACAGCCCCTCCCCGCGGCCCCGCCCGGGGACGGCGAGGGAGCGCAGGGAGCCGTCGGCCGTGAGCTCGCGCATCGTGAGATGCTGCGCGATCGCGTTGAAGTCCCCGACCAGCAGCAGGTTCTCCTCGGCGTACGGCGCCACCATCTCGCCGACCGCTGCGGCATCGGCGGTCCATGACTCCGCGCCCATCTGCGGCGGCGCCGTGTGGATCACGCCGAGGTGCCAGCGCGTGCCGTCGACCGTCGTGGCGGCGAGGAGGTTGTCGAAGACGGTGCCCTCCGTGGAGTCGACCAGATCGACAGGGGTGCGGGAGAGCAGCATCGTCCCGCCCGCATCGTCGCGGGCGGTGCCGACATGATGCGGGAAGTTTTCCAGCAGGCCCGACGTCTCGAGAGCCTCCTCGAACTCCGGCGTCACCTCCTGCAGCGCGATCGCGTCCACCCCCTGCTCGGCGAGACGGGTGATCTCGTCGATGTCGGCGCCGCCGTACTCGATGTTCGACGAGAGCACGGTGAGCGTGCCCTCGGGGGTGACCTGCGGGGTGTCCGACCGCTCCGGGGCGGGGAGCATCGGCCAGGCCGTCACCGCTGCGAGCACGAGGGTGAGCGCCGCGGCGAGCAGTCGCCACCGGGCGCGCAGGAGCAGCACGAGTCCTAGCGCCGCGACCAGCAGCGGCAGCCAGAGCAATGGGATGAACGACGCGGCGGCGATGAGGTACTCGTGCCAGGTGTGGATCACGGTGACCCGCCGCAGCACGAGCAGCGCCGCGGCGCCGAGCACGCCCAGGACCAGCAGCACCCAGCCCGCGCCGCGGACCGCGCGGCCGATCATGCCGCCGGCCCGTCGGTCGAGGAGGTGCCGGTGCCGCCCTCGGCGGCGAGGAAGGTCTGTGGATCCACGGGCCGCCGCGCCCGCGGCAGCGTCTCGACGACCAGAAGGTAGGAGTCCGTGACGAGCTCGCGCACGAACTCCGCCTCGAGCCCGCCGGGGTTCAACGTGATCCAGTGCCGCTTGTTCATGTGATAGCCGGGCGTGATCTCCGGGTGCGCCCCGCGCAGCGCCTCGGCGTCGCGCGGCTCGGCCTTCACCACCGCGACGGGCGTCCCCTTCGCCTCGGTGAGCAGCAAGAACATCTTCCCGAGCACCTTCGCGACGTCATAGTCCGGACCGAACGGAAGCGTCATCTTCGCGGCCGGAAGCTCCTCGGCCCGTGCTCGAGCCACCTGCTGCAGCGCGGTCCCGTCCATCGCCACTCCTCTCATCCCTGCTGCTGGATGATGCCGATCTTCTGCCACACCTTGCGGGCCATGTCCGAGGTGAGCGCCTCGATGCCCTCGACCGCGTCGAGCACGTCGCCGTCGGTGGTGTGCTCCGCGAACAGGGCCGCGCTCTTGCCCACGAGCGAGAGCATCTCCGTGCAGAAGTCGAGATAGCGGGTCAGCTCCGTGCGGTCCAGGTCCAGCCCGCCGTCCGCGCGCGAGCCGCGCTCGAGCCGCTCGGGCACCTTGGTCAGCTGGTGCATGTCGATCACGTGGGCCAGGGAGCGCAGACGGTGCAGGATCCGCAGCACGCGCGCCCGCTCCATCCTCTCCGGGATCCGCAGCAGGAAGAACACCGCGATCCCGCCGAAGACGAGGTCGTTGATGATCGTCTCGAGCAGCGGGAGCACGTCCAGCGGGCCCAGCACGTCACGCTCCGCGAACAGGTCCACCGCCGCGAGCGCGACAGCCCCGCCGAGGAACAGCGTGACCGCGAGCATCGCGAGCCGTGAGAGCAGTCGGGCGAGCCGCACCCGTCGGCGGCTGATGCCGGTGCCGGCGTTGATCTCGTCCACGAGCCCCACCACCTCCCGGCACACCTCCCACAGAGTGCGATCGGGGAAGCGGGTCATGATCCGGTGTTCGAGCGCCGCGGCCGAGCGGCGCACCGCCTGCCCGTCCAGGCGCTGGAAGCGGCTCGAGGAGGGCGGCTCGTCGGAGTGGTCTTCAGGGCGGGGCGCGGGGGCCGACGGGTCGGTGGTCGGAGACATGCAGCGAGGCTAAGGGATCCGACGGGAACGGGAGTGCGTCGACCCCGAGCTCACCCGGGGACCCCTCGAGCGCCCGCAGGTCCGCGCCGGGACCGTCGGCCTCGGCGACGGCCCACCGAGGGCGCGCAGGGCCACGGAGGCAGCACTGACCTGCCGACCATCGAGGAGGGGCTGATGCGTCAACGGGGCGGCATGGCGGTCTGGGTGCCCCGCTGAGGGGACCATCGGCCGCCAGCGGGCAGCGCAACTCGCACGGTCCTGGATCGGGACGCCCCGGGTATCGGCTCCACAGCCGTGGCCACGGCTGTGGAGCCGATCGGGGCTGCACCCCGATGTCAATCGAGGCTGATGCTCTAGGTGGTCTCGCCGGGCAGCTTGTACGCGATCACGTCGACGTTCTGGATGCTCGGCTCGGTGCTGAACAGATCAGCTCCCTGTGCAGCGAGTGCCTGACCGACGCCACCGGAGAGGTGGGTCTGGCGGGCCTCGTCGTCGGGGAACACGTCGAAGATCCCGAAGGTCGATTCGTCGAACTGCAGGGCGAACCAGGCCTGCGTACCCTCCTCCTGCTCGACGATGGGTCGGGCGCTGCGGAGGAAGTCCGCGACGTCCTGCTCCTTCCCGGGCTTGGCGTGCACGACGACCGACAATGCAACGTTGATCATGTTTTCCTCACTTGTCCTGGCTGAACAGCTCGATCATCGCGGCGTTGAAGGCCGGGAGATCCTCGGGCGAGCGGCTGGTGATCAGGTTCCCGTCGCGCGCCACCTCTTCGTCGACGACGTTCGCTCCGGCATTGCGCAGGTCGGTGCGGATGCTCGGGTACGAGGTCAGCGTCCGACCCTTCGCGACACCGGCCTCGATCAGCGTCCACGGTCCGTGGCAGATCGCGGCGACCGGCTTGTCGGCGGCCATGACGTCGCGCACGAATCCGACTGCGTCGGTGTCCACGCGCAGCTGATCGGGGTTGACCGTGCCGCCGGGAAGCAGCAGGGCGTCGTACTCGTCGGCCGAGGCGGACTTCACCAGGGCATCGACCGGGAATGTCCCGGCCTCGTCCAGGTCGTTCTCGCGGGCCTTGATCTCGCCCTCGTGCAGCGAGAGCAGCACGGTCGTGGCCCCGGCGTCCTGCAGAGCCTGTCGCGGCTGCTCGAGCTCCACGCGCTCGACGCCGTCCGCGGCCAGGATCGCGATCCGTTTCCCTCGTAATTCGTCTGCCATGTTCTGCTCCGTTCTGTGGGAGGTGACGGCCTGCCCGTGCGGGCGAGCCGCACGCTGTCCGTACCGGGCAACGTGGTTCGGGTGCAGGACGACTCGCGTGCAGTCGTCATTGCGCTCATCGGAGTGCCGGCAGGCGTTGGCTGCCGATTCTCGGGCCGGATCCTGGGAGACGGTCAAGAAGCTTCGGCCCTGTGGTCGACGATGACCTTCCGCCATCGACGGTTGTCGTTCTTCACCGGGGCCTGGCCGGATGTGAGCGCCGGGCCCGCATTCCAGCCTAGACCTCGTTGGTCAGGGACGGGCCGCACGTGGCCATCTCGTTCTGGACGCCTGGGCGCCTGGGCGCCGGGACACCGGAGCACGAAGACGTCGGCGACTCCGATGCCGCCGGGGGGACCGCGCCGATCGCATCCGGCGATTCGGGCCCGTCCCCGGATCTCCGGTCGGGCACGACGCACGGGATCGGCCGTGGAGTCGTCGACGGCTATGGCGACCTCTTGTCGACGAGCTCGACGTCATCGTTCTCCATCTCGACCCAGGCCTGGCGGGCCCGCAGGCAGTCCTGGCCGCCGGAGGGAGCTCGCAGCCTTCCGACTCTCACATCCGGGAGGTGGCCTCCTGGAGCGCGGCCTCGAGGTACGGTGCCGACGCACCGGCTCCGGACGAGGCGACCTGCGCGGGCGTGCCCGAGGCGACCACCGTGCCGCCATCGTCTCCCGCGCCGGGCCCGAGGTCGATGACGTGGTCGGCCACGGCGACGATGCGCATGTCGAGCTCGACCGCGACGACGGTGTTGCCTGCGTCCACGAGGGTCTGGAGATGCGTCACGAGCCGGTCGGAATCGGCGCTGTGCAGCCCGGACGTCGGCTCGTCCAGGACGTAGAGGGTGTCCCCGCGCTGGGATCGTTGGAGCTCGGAGGCGAGCTTCACCCGCTGCGCCTCACCTCCGGACAACTCGGTGGCCGGCTGTCCGAGACGGAGATATCCGAGGCCCACATCGATCAGTGCCGTGAGCGAGCGCATGATGTCGAACTCGCCGTGGAAGAAGTCGTGGGCCTCCTCGACGCTCATGGCGAGGATCTCCGCGATGTTGCGGCCGCGCCAGGCGATCTCCAACGTGCTGGACTGGTAGCGGGTGCCGTGGCAGTCGGGGCACTCGGTGTAGACCGAGGGGAGGAAGAGCAGCTCCACCATGACTGATCCTTCGCCCTTGCAGGTAGGGCAGCGACCACCGGTGACGTTGAAGGAGAATCTGCCCGCCTTGTACCCGCGAGCGCGAGCCTCGGGCGTCTCCGCGAACCTCCGCCTCACGTGGTCGAACAGGCCCGTATAGGTGGCGACGTTCGAGCGTGGGGTGCGACCGATGGGCTTCTGGTCGATGCTCACGACACGCCGCACCCCCGCGACGTCGCCGCGGATCTCTCCCTCGAGCTCATCGGGCTCGTCCGACAGCAGGAGCTCGTCCCCTTCGGGGGCGGCGGCACCCTCCGCCTGGTCGGCTCGTCCCTGCCGTTCGCCGAGCAGCGCGGGCAGTGCCTGGCTGACCAGGCTGGACTTGCCTGATCCCGAGACTCCGGTGACGGCGGTGAACACCCCGAGCGGGAAGGAGATCGACACGTCGCGCAGGTTGTTGCGCGTGACGTTCTCGAGCTGCAGCCATCCCTGCGGCTCCCGGGGCGTCCGCCGGGGCAGGCCGCTGCCCCCGAAGACATAGCCGCGGGTCACGGACTCCTCCACCTCGGCGAGCCCTTCGTAGGGCCCGCTGTAGACGACGCGGCCGCCGCGCTCACCCGCGCCGGGCCCGATGTCTACCAGCCAGTCGGCGTGCCGCATCACATCCACCGAATGCTCCACCACGAACAGGCTGTTGCCCCGGCGCTTGAGCCCGTCGAGGATGCCGAGCAGAGCGCTGACGTCCTGCGGATGAAGACCCGCGGACGGCTCATCGAGCACATAGACCACACCGAACAGCTCAGAGGTCAGCTGGGTCGCGAGTCGCAGTCGCTGCAGCTCCCCGCCGGAGAGGGTGGGGGTGGTGCGGCCCAGGGAGAGGTACCCCAGACCCAGATCGATGATCGGACGCAGTCTGTTGACGAGCTCCGCGCCCAATCGCGCTGTCGCGGCCAGCTTCTCGACCGAGCGGTCAGGGGACATGCGCGCGTCCTCGACGGCCGCGGGGGCGGATCCTCCGGCGTCGATCCGCTGCCCGGCGTCGCGTCGGTCATCCTGGCCACCTGTGCGGCCCGCCGACTCAGCCCCGTCGAGAGCGCCGGTGGCCCGTACGACCGCCTGGTCGATCAGCGTGGAGAGCTCCGCGAGCGGCAGAGCGGAGAGATCTGCGACGTCGAGACCCTCGAACGTCACGGACAGGGACTCCGGCTTCAGCCGCTTCCCCTGGCAGGCAGGGCAGGGAGCGACCGAGAGGAACTCCGCCACGCGTCGCTTCATCGACTCGCTCTTGGTGTTCGCGAAGGTGTCGAGCACGTACCGACGCGCGCCGACGAAGGTGCCCGAGTAGCTCGGTTCGATGCCCGCCGCGGTCGCGGCCCGGGCCTCGGAGAGTGTGAGCCGCGAGTGGACCGGGACATACGGCGTCTCATCCGTGTAGAGGATCCAGTCCCGATCCTCCTTCGGCAGATCCTTCCAGGGCACATCGACGTCGTAGCCGAGCGCGACGAGCACATCGCGCAGCTGATGACCGTGCCAGGCCGTCGGCCAGGAGGCGATGGCCCGCTCGCGGATCGTCAATGAAGGGTCCGGCACCATCGTGTCCTCGGTGACCTCGTACACCCGGCCGATGCCGTGGCACTCCGGGCATGCGCCCTGCACGGTGTTGGCGGAGAAGTCCTCGGCGTAGAGCATCGGCTGATCATCGGGGTAGTGGCCGGCCCGGGAGTAGAGCATGCGCACCAGCGAGGAGAGCGTGGTGATGCTGCCCACCGAGGACCGCGCGCTGCGGCCTCCACGCTGCTGCTGAAGAGCGACGGCCGGCGGCATGCCCGTGATGGAGTCGACGTCCGGGACACCGGCCTGGTCGATGAGGCGACGGGCGTAGGGAGCGACGGACTCGAGGTAGCGGCGCTGGGACTCCGCGAACAGGGTTCCGAAGGCCAGGGAGGACTTCCCCGATCCCGAGACCCCGGTGAACACCACCAGCGCGTCGCGGGGCACCGTCAGGTCGATGTCCTGGAGGTTGTGCTCGCGCGCGCCGAGAACCTGCACGTCGGGCTGAACGGGTGAGGAGTCCGACGATGCGGATCTGCGTGCTTCGACCATGCCGGCGAGACTAGCAACGCGTTCCACCGATCGGTCGGTGCATGCCCCAGTCCTCCACGGTCCACCTGCCCGTGGTGCCTGTCGCCGCAGCCGCGGCGGGCACCTCGATGGAGGGCGAGGTTCCCTCTGCCCTATGCTCGAGGAGAGCCGAGGTCGCGGGCGACGGGCATCCATATGACCGTGGCACTTCCGCGACCGGGCCATCCCCAACTGGAGGAGAACGTCATGGCAAGCAGCAACCGCGCCGTCGTGTTCCAGAACGTCAAGGACATGCGCGTCGAGTCCCTCGACTTCCCGAAGCTCGAGATGCCGAACGGCAGGAGCGCCCCGCACGGAGTCATCCTCAAGATCGTCGCCACCAACATCTGCGGTTCCGACCTGCACATCTACCGCGGGTCCTTCCCTGTCCCCCAGGGCATGGTCGTGGGCCACGAGATGACCGGAGAAGTCCTCGAGGTCGGCCCCGACGTCGAGTTCCTCTCCGAGGGCGACCTGGTCTCGGTCCCCTTCAACGTCGCCTGCGGCCGATGCCGCAATTGCCGCGCCCGCCACACCGAGGTGTGCGAGACCGTGAACCCCGACGCGGCCTGCGGCGCCTACGGGTTCAACCTGGGCGACTTCCAGGGTGGGCAGGCGGAGTACCTGTTCGTCCCCTACGCCGACTTCCAGCTGCTCCGTTTCCCGGACAAGGACCAGGCCATGGAGAAGATCCGTGACCTCGCCCTGCTCTCGGACATCCTGCCCACCGCGTTCCACGGCCTCATGGAGGCCGGGGCGAAGCCCGGCTCGACCGTCTACATCGCCGGCGCCGGTCCCGTCGGTCGCTGCGGCGCCGCGGCAGCCCGTCTCCTGGGCGCTTCCTGCATCATCGTCGGTGACTACCATCAGGACCGGCTGGACCTGGTGAAGAACAACGGCTGCGAGACCATCGACCTGAACCAGGACGTGCCGCTGACCGATCAGATCGAGGCCATCCTCGGCGAACCCATGGTGGACTGCGCCGTCGACTACGTCGGCAACGAAGCCCACGGGATCGGCCGTGAGGCCGAGGACATGAACCCGGCCCACGCCATCAACCAGGTCATGGACGCCACCCGCGCAGGCGGTGCCACCGGCATCGTCGGCGTCTACGGCCCCGACCCGCTGGCCTCGTCCAAGGCCGAGCAGGAGGGCACCTTCTCGCTCGACTTCGGCAAGGCGTGGATCAAGTCGCCTCGGATCTCCGGCGGCCAGGCCCCGATCATGCACTACAACCGTGAACTGATGATGTCGATCCTGTGGGACCGCATGCCCTACCTCAGCGACATGCTCAACACCAAGGTCATCAGCCTCGACGAGGCCCCCGACGCCTACGCGAAGTTCGATGCCGGTGTCTCGGAGAAGTTCATCATCGATCCCCACGGCATGATCCCCGCCTGATCCCGGGCCGTCATGCACCCGGCCCGCGATCGTCGCTCCAGCGGCGGTCGCGGGCCGGCTCTGTGCACGGATCCGTCGCCGATCCCGTCCTGGACGATGCCCGGCGCGGGCCTGGGGCAGGTGGGGCCGGCATGCCGGAGCTCAGCGGCAGGGATGAGTGCTCCGACCGACGCCGATGCCGGGCACGCCTCGGCACGCCCTGCGGGGAGGAGGATCACGTGGCGCTCTGCGCCACGCGGGGATCGACTGCGGCATCAGTCCACCGCACCCGGTGGGAGGGGGCAGGGGCCGGGCGTGCCGTCACCTGCCCTCTCTCCACGGGATGCGGTGGGCGGTGGTCACCTGATGGCGGAGCGGATGGCGGCGGCCGCGCCGGCGACGTCCGATGCGCTGTAGATGGCGCTGCCCGCGACGGCCACGTCTGCTCCCGCCCGCTGGACGGCCTCGACGGAGTCCGCACTGACGCCGCCGGCGACGGAGAACGGGACCTCGGCGGCCTCGCCGGCGGCGAGCAGGGCGTCGAGGCTGTAGCCGTCCTCCGCCTGCTCGTCGAGGCCGGCGTGCATCTCCACGAACACGGCGCCGAGGGCGACGACCTCTCGGGCCCGTGCGGCCTTGTCGGCCACGCCGATCAGATCGACGACGACGCCCTTGCCGTGCTTGGTCGCCGCGGCGACCGCGCCGGCGATCGTGCTGTCACCGGCGACGCCGAGCACGGTGACCAGATCCGCTCCGGCAGAGAAGGCGATGTCAGCTTCCAGCTCGCCGGCATCCATGGTCTTGAGATCGGCGAAGACGGTCTTGTCGGGGTGGGCGGCCTTGACCGCCGTGATCGCCGCGAGGCCCTCGCTCTTGATCAGAGGGGTGCCGAGCTCGAGGATGTCGACGTAGGGGGCGGCCTTCGCGGCGAGGTCGAGGGCGGACTCGGTGGTCAGGGTGTCCATGGCGAACTGCAGTCGCATATCAGGGTGTCTCTTTCTCGTGGTGGTGTCGATGATGGAACGGGGAAGAAAGGTCATTCGAGGTTGGCATGACGGGGCCAGAGCGCATCCGCACTCTGACCGCTCTTCTGCCACAGGACGTCGAAGAGAGCGTCGCCGACGAGGACGAGGAGCTGCTCGAAGAGGCTGCCGGCGTACTGGGCCGACTGCTGCTCGGACCGGTCTGTCTTCGTCGCCGCACGGATGACCAGGACGGCGTGGGACAGCTGAGCAAGCGGTGACTCGGGGTCGGTCGTGATCCCGATGACGCGGGCGCCGACGGATCGCGCCGTCTCAGCCGCGCTCACCACTCCCGAGGTCGTGCCGGAACCGCTGGCGGTCAGGAGCAGGTCGCCCTCTCCGATCGCCGGGGTCGTCGTCTCACCGACGACGTGGACCTGCAGCCCGAGGTGCATGAGGCGCATGGCCGTCATACGCAGCGCGAGCCCGGAGCGCCCGGCGCCGTGGACGAAGACCCGCCGGACGTCCGCTGTCAGCTCGACGGCGGCCGCGAGCGCGGGCGCGTCGGGCAGGGCAGCTGTCCCCTCGATCTCGTTGACGATCCGCGTCAGCGAATCCTGGATGCTTCGTTCTTCCATGCCGACCATCTTGGGCCGGTCTGCGGTGGTCCACTGCTGCCCGATGAGCGGGGTGCCCCGTTCGATCGGGTGGGCCTCCCAGGTCGGGCTAGAGTAGCGGAGTGAGCGACCTCCCGACCCCGCTGGAACGTGCAAGCTCCCTGTCGCGGGACCGTGCCCTGACCGAGCAGGCTGATCAACATGCGATCACCCTCGAATCGATCCTCGCCGTGCTCCGCTCCGGCCGACTCGCGGATGCGGCCGCGCGCAGGGAGGCCACGGAGATCGCCTCCTCCGCACTCATCCGTGCTCGTTCGGTCCATGAGCAGCAGGAGAGCGTGCTCGAGCCGGTAGCCGAGGCATTCTCGCGCCTGCGCACCGAACTGCGTCCTCTGATCCGCTCCGGGCCCCTGCAGGTCCAGTTCGCAGAGCCTCCTGCGCGAGGACGGGCGCTGCCGGGCCCGGTCGCTCGGGAAGCCCGCGCCATCTCCCGCACAGCAGTGCTCTCGCTCATGGACCGCGCGGACGCTGCACGCGCCCGGATCGGCTGGGACTGCGATGGCCGCAACCTGCTGATGGAGGTCCGTGACGACGGGGGAATCGCGGTGACAGCGCACGACGACACACTGCGTCCGATCGTGGAGCGAGTGGCGGCGCTCGACGGAACCATGGACGTGGAGACGACCCCGGGCTGGGGGACGACGCTGCGGATCGAGATCCCGCTGGACCCACCCAGCGCAGCGCTCACCGTGGAGGGCGCCGAGGAACTCACCGACCGCGAGAAGCAGGTGCTGCGCCTGGTCGCGACCGGGATCTCGAACCAGCGCATCGGCGACCAGCTCGGGATCACGGCCAACACCGTGAAGTACCACGTGGCCAACTTGCTGCGGAAATACGGCGCCCGCACGCGCGCCGAGCTCGCAAGCATCACTCACTCCCATGATGCGCACTCTCCGAGCGCCCAGACTCGATAGTGGGCCTCGGTCCGGACGTCGGCAGCGGTGCCGCACCCACTGCGCTGCGAGGCTCATGGCCGTGACCTCGAAGAGCTGGTGGCCGGCGGTGAAGGCGATGCCGCACGCCGTCCAGGAACAGCCCGACGCGAAACCGGTGAACGCGCAGCTGTGACTGATACGCGCCGGCACGGCCCGCGTCCCACCGTGTTCCGGGTTCGCGGATCGTCCTCAGGCGTTCGCCGCCTGGGTGCGGCTCCCGCGACGGCTGGATTCCAGCATCTCGGTCAGTGAGCGCGCGTCATAGCTGCCCACCATCCGACAACCATCGATGAAGAACGTCGGGGTCATCCTGGCGCCGCTCGCCTCCGCGCTCGCGATGTCCCGCTGCACCCTCGCAGCAACCTCGTCGCTGTCGAGATCCTCGATGAACGCCTCGACATCGAGCCCCAGCTCAGCCGCGTAGCCGATGAGATCCTCCCTCTCCAGCGCGTGCTGACGAGTGAAGACGAAGTCGAGCCACGGCCAGAACACCCCCTGCTTCGCGGCCGCCTCGGCGGCCCGTGCGGCGAGGGGGCCGTGAGGATGGTGAGGCAGATGCCGCACGACGTAGCGCAGATCGTCACCGAAGCGCCCGTGCAGGTCTTCCCATGAGCCAGTGGCGTGCGCGCAGTACTCGCACTCGAAGTCCACGAACTCCACGAGGGTGAGCCGGGCGTCCTCCGGTCCGCGGATGTGATCCACCTCGGGGTCCACCGGAGAGTCGAGCGTCATCGGGAGATCCGCCGTCTCCTCTCCCCACCGACGGGCCGCGACCTTGAAGATCGACCAGCCCAGAACAGTGGCGAGCACCATCGCCACGAGCACGCCCAGCGTCGCCTGGCGCCCCAGATCCGAGGAGGAGTCGAAAGCGAGGCTGATGACCAGCAGCGACACGGTGAAACCGATGCCCGAAAGTGCTGCCCCGCCGAACACGCTGCCCATTCCGACCCCCTCCGGCAGTCGGCCTGCGCCCATCCGAACGGCGAGGAGCGTCGCGATGCCGATTCCGAGGAGCTTGCCGAGCACGAGCCCCGCGATGACGCCCCACGTCACAGGCGAGCCCAGCGAGTCGGCGACCACCCCGCCGCGCAGGTCGACGCCGGCATTGGCCAGAGCGAAGATCGGCACGACCAGCAACGCCGTGGGGAGACGGAGGTACTCGTGCAACCGCTCGTTGACCGACACGCCCTTGGACAGCCCCCGTCCGACGGCACGCGCCGAGGAAGCGCTCGGGGATTGCCAGAAGTCGCGGAACAGCTGCCGGGCGGCGACCACCTTGTGCCGTTGCGTCGGGTAGGCAGGGATCAGAAGGCCGGCGATCATGCCCGTCAGCGAGGCGTGGATGCCGGAGGACAGAGTCGCCAGCCACAGCACGATGACGATCCCGACGTACGGAGCGGCACTCCACTGCCGGGAACGGCCCACCAGCCACAGGGCGATGAGGCAGCCGAGAGCGACCAGCAGCGGGACGGGCCGGATCTCGTCGCTGTAGAACACCCCGATGATCGACACCGCGAGGAAGTCGTCGACCACCGTGAGGGTCAGGAGGAAGACGCGCAGCTGCCCGGAAAGCCGGGGGCCGACGATCGCGAGAGCACCGAGCATGAACGCCGTGTCCGTTCCGACGACCGCCCCCCACCCGCGAAGCCCCTCGCCACCGGACGCGCCGACGACCAGGACGTACACCAGCGCAGGCACCGCCACACCCGCGACGCCCGCGATCGCCGCCAGGCGGGCGCGACTGCTGTCCCGCAGAGCCCCGTGTGCGAACTCCTGGCGCACCTCGAGGCCCACGACGAAGAAGAACACGACCATCAGTCCGTCGTTGATCCAGTGGTGCAGATCCAGATGCAGGCCGAACGGACCGACGTCGATCCCCACGCTCTGTTGCCACAGCTCGACATAGGAAGAGGACAGCGGCGAGTTCGCCCAGAGGAGAGCGAAGGCCGTGACGACGATGAGCAGCACGGCCGAGCCCGACTCCGTGCGGAGTCTTCCGGCTATTCCGCGCGAGGGTGAGGTTGAGTGGGGCACGGCGCGATTCTGCCTGACCGTGCTGGCCGGCGCCACTAGGTCGTACCGGGTCCGATGCCGCTGCTGTTCGGGGCCGAGGGGATGGACGGGCGGCCGTAGGAGATCGATCCCCAGCTGCGCGCGAGGTGCGCGGCTCGTGCGAGAGCTCCCGCGGGAGTTCCTCTCCCACCTCGCGGCAGTGGTCGCGGCCGCTTGGCAGGACGGCTTCCCGTGGGGGTCCGTGCGGCGCTGTCCGGCGCTGGACGATGTCGACGGCGGGACCAGTCCGGGTGTCACCAGCGCAGGGACTGCCGAGGTCAAGCGAACGAAGGCTGAGAACGATCAGCTGTGCGAGGACCAGGAGACGCTCCGCCCGGTCTCAGTTCTCTGCGCGGCGAGCTCGACCCGCGCAACCAGCGATCCTGGCGTTCGGCGACGTGATGAGAGGCGAGGGCTGCGGGGGCTGCCGGGCCTGGAGGCGTCGGGCCCGTATCGCAGCCCGCACCGTCGTCGATGCCCTGGCCCAAGACAGGATCCGCGATCCAGTCACGCCAGTGACAGATCGGTGAGATCACTGCCACCTCGTCGAGAATCTGCGGATGTTGTAGGTTCTCGCGCGAGCTGTCAGAAAGACGACGCTGTGACCAGCAGTGCGACATCGTCGTGGCGCTCACGGATTCTCAGTATCTTGTCCAGTTCCTCACGCGTGTGAGCCGTTCTCGGCCGGGCATGAAGGTCTCCCGAAAACGTCTTACCTGTGGGCCGGGACCCGCGGTGCGGTCCCGCACCGCACTGTGGGTATGTTCTGTAGGCTCACATTATGAATCTACGATTCCCCGATCGCCTACGGCCGGGTGATCTCGTCGGGATCACCAGTCCCTCCTCGGGAGCTTCAGGGCCGCTCCAGGCACGGCTGGACGTCGCGATCGAAGTGGTCCGGGGTCACGGTTACGAGGTCGACGTTGGCGACTGCATGAATGGCTCGTCGCACGTCAGCGCCCCAGTGCCAGAGCGTGCGGCTGAGCTGCAGCGTATGCTTCTCGACCCCGCGATACGTGCTGTCGTTCCTCCCTGGGGAGGCGAGACGGCCATCGACCTGATCCCGCTGCTGGACTGGGACGCCCTTGCCGCTGCAGAGCCGACCTGGGTCGTCGGGTTCTCCGACATCGCCACCATCATCACCCCGCTGACGCTGATCGCAGGGTGGGCGACGATCCACGGCAACAACCTCATGGACACGCCATATCGCACGCCCGAGGGTCTCGTGGACTGGCTCGACATCGTGTCGATGGCCCCGGGCTCGACCTTCGAGCAGACGCCGCCTGGAGTGCACCGACAAGGATATGTGGACTACGTCGAGCATCCTGAGGTGGACGAGTACGTGCTGGAGACCCCCGGCAGTTGGACGCGGCTGGACTCCCTCGGCGGCGACCTCGACGTGAGGGGTCGCCTCATCGGTGGCTGCATCGAGACCCTGACGAATCTGGCCGGCACCCGGTACCTCGACACGGCCCGGCTCGCCGGCCTCGGTGACGGTTTGCTCGTCTATGTCGAGGCAGCTGGCCATGACGCCGCGACGATCTGCCGTCACCTGCACGGTATGCGCCTCAACGGTGTCTTCGACCGTGCTGCAGCTGTGCTGGTCGGCAGGACATACGCGCCTGCCATCGACACGCTCACGCAGCATGAGGCTGTGGTCGATGCCCTGGGCGGCCTCGGGGTCCCGCTTCTCGCCGACGTCGAATGCGGTCACTGGGCTCCGTACCTGCCGCTGGTCAACGGGGCACTGGCGATCGTGGAGCACTCCGCGCACAAGTCAGCGATCACACAAACCCTCGCCTGATCCCACCGGAACTGGTTCACGAGACGGTGACTGAAGTTCCGTGGACTGTCTGGGCCTGTCGAGTTCGGAGAGGTGCTCTGCGGGGAAGCAAGCGCTGTAGCGGTCCGCCAACCAGAGCCGGTCCAGCTCCAGCAGGCTCTCGTAGACCAGAGTTCGATCGTTGGTCGCGGCCCAGAACAGGCCCGGGTAGCTCCGTTGGCCCTGGTAGGTCGGTGGCACGCGCATGGGAAGGCCCTCAACGATCAGATCGGCACGTGCTTGCTCCCACGTCGTCGCGACCTCGTCGCCGGCGACGGTGCAGTACCGCACGGTGGTCCCGTTCGCGCCCACGTCCCCATCGTCGTCTACTGACAGATCGATGAGACTACTGACACGCCACTGACAGATCGATGAGATTACTGCCAACTTGTCGAGAACCTACATGCGTTGTAGGTTCTCGCGTGATCTGACAGAAGCTGGCCACCGTGGCCTGCGGCGCGACGAGTAGGGCAAGTACCCAGATTCTCGCTAAGTTGTCAGATTCCTCAGGAGAACCGCGTCCATGCGCAGTAAACGGTTTCAGCTGGTCCGAGCGTCACTGGCTATGGCGGGCACGTTCCTTGATCTGGGTAATGACCTCTGTCTTGGCGTCGGCATAGGCGTTCATGTCCGGCCAGTCCTGGGCTGATAGTCGGTACTTGGTGCGAGCGTAGAGGTCGCGGTCCGTCTCGTCGCGTCGTAGGTGATCACGCAGGAGAAAGTACTCGTCGATGCGCGGGTCGCCCGTTTCAAGGATGTGAACGTGGACGTCGAGCTGCGGGGTCCGCACCAGGCGATGGCCGGGTTCGCGGACCCGCAAGACATAGCCCGCTTCCACGAGCTGTGGCAGATAGTCCTCCTCAGCGGTGATGTCGTTGACGACGATGAGGATGTCAATGATCGGTTTCGCGGCCAAGCCCGGCACCGACGTCGATCCGATGTGCTCGATGGCGGCATCCAATCCAAGGGCTATGCGGATGCGGCTCTCATGGTGCTGGTAACTCCGCGGCCACGTGGGATCGGAGGCGACGACTGAGATGTCCCGCTTCTCCTTGCCGCCGATCAGCTTGGCGACGGTGACGTCTGCACGACGGTGAGCATGGGATGGCATTGGCACGACGCCATTGTACGGAGCCATCAGCCATGGCCCGGATCGCCACTGGGTAGCTTCGCTGATGCCGGTAGGACTGAGATGACCAGAACCGGGAGACCGTCGATGATCAGGTCAGCAAGTGCGTCGTCCCACGTCGTCCCAAAAACCTGGGGAGTCAGCCGCTGCAAGTAGCATTGAGTGGTGGATATCCTCTCGGTCGAGCAGTATGAAGTCATGGCGTTCGTCGCCGCGTGCAACCAGAACTACTACAACCCGACCCGGACTCAGGTCGAGTTGTGGCGGAACAATCGAGAGCCAAGTGAAGCGGTGTATAGGACAACTCGTCGGAAAGTGTCCGAAGGTACACTGACAGGCGATTTTTTCGGACTACAGACGGCGAGTAACCGTATGGTTGCCTCGATTGTTGGTGACTCATTCCGTCCATTCCGGGAAATGTTCGCTTCGCGCATTGGGCCATTTGCGAATCTCGGTCCCGTCGCCGGCCCCCGGTATGTGACAGAGCGTGAGCTTGTGTCGCCGGCTGAGTCGACGGTCGGGCACCTTGTTCGCCTCACATGGTTGGCTGAGATTACTGCTCCCGCTGACGGAGAAGCGGGGCTACGGCTCACGGATCTGGGCCGTGCTTTGTTGCGAGATGCTGAAACCGGCGACGAGAGCGAGGAGGAGGTGAGTGTTGTCCTCCTCGGCCGCGAGGACCCTCTCGCATACCCGATTCTGGTCGGGCAGCTCGCCGCAGCTGGCCCAGGTATGTTCGTGGACCCGTACCTAAAGTTGGCGGACCTGCACACGATAATCGTTAGCACCCAGCTCACCCGGCTGCTCGTGTCCGGCAAAATGAATAACTGCCGGGAGATTGGAGCCATGCAGGCGTACCTAGGAAGGGGAAGCCTTTCTCGACGGGTCGAAGTCCGTGCGTCTACTGGGCTACATGACCGCGTTCTCGTGGCGGACGACGGCGACGTTCTCACAGTCGGCACGTCATTGAACGGCGTCGGTAAAACAACGACGGTCGTGTCCCCTATGCCGTCTCCGGCAAGGGAGTCTCTGAGGGACGAGTACGAGCATCTTTGGGTGGAGGCGACCCTCGTGGGGCCACAGCCTGAGGACGAGGATGCGGATGCCGACGATGGGGAGTCAGCCGACGACGCGTCAGGGAAATCGGAATAGGGCAACTCGCGGATCGCTGGTGAGCGAACACATCGCACCTGAGCTCACGATTCTGATGTAGAGAATTCGCGCGCCCACACTGCGGCGTCCGGAATGATTGTGAGGTCAAGCGGAATCGGGGGTGGCCCGCCGGGGACAGGGGTGGCGACGATGGCGGTCCACTCGCCGGCTTCACGATCTACGCCGGGAATTGAACCGATGCATGCGAACTCGTCGCGCATACTGAGGTGGGAGTCGATGCATAATTCCGTTCCTAACGGAACGCTTGCGACCACCCCGGCGATTGCACGCAACTTGTTTGTCCACGCTTCCGGGCTCGCATAAGGCTGACTGAGGTGAGAGATTTCAGGCGCCTCGTCACCGGTTGCGGGATCCCCAGGCGCCCCGATGGCGCCCCAGACAAGGGCCGCGGCAAGCACATCACCGTCGTGCGAGATTACGGCTCTCGAATGCGTGTGGTCCCACGTACTCGCACTGGAGGGGTCGTGATCGTCCGCGAGTTGGTCGAGGAGGACGGGGCGTGATGCCGCCGGGGACCAAGATTCGTGTTGGGTGATGTAGTGATCAACTTCCAGCGTGTGGAGAGTGGCGGGCGGTAGTTGCGATGCGGGAACGACTTGTGCGTCGCCGACAGTCGATGCAAGCACTGACTCGGCCCAAGTACGGAGTTCAGCATCGACTGAGTATCGCCACGGGGGCATGAGCTGTACAAGGACGCTGTCGAATCGAGCGAGAAGTGCCCGGAGCGCCAGATTCTTCGGCTCCAGCTTTGATCGAAGTGGAAGCGTCGAGGACGCAATCTGCACCCGAAGTAGTTCTCTTTCTGCCTCCGTTCCGTGAAGCTCAGGTGCTACCTCGAACACAAGTGTTCGCGAATCAGGGTGGGAGGCGTTGTCGATGCCGCGGCAATGCCCCAGCACCTCCGTTCCGTCGTCGACCCCGCCGGCAGCCGCGCTGCTGTTGGCCTGGCGCACTGCGACGAATGACCTGCGGTTGCCGCCCTCGCGCCAACGATCAGGCAGGAGATCTGGGAACGCGCCACGGCTACCCGCGGTATCCGACTCGGTTGCAGGACGAATAGCTATCGAAGGCATGGTCCGCACAATATTCGTTGGACGGAGCTGATGCACCATCTTCTGACTAAATCCTGGTGGGCATCCTGGGACTGTCGAGTTCGAAGAGGTGCCCCGCGGGGAAGCAATCGCGATAGCGGTCCCGGAAGGGCAGCGCGGGCAGGGTCGAGCGGTCGGGGACGGGGGCCGCGCTATTGAGGTCGTTGTAGAGGGTGGCGGTGGGGCCGGCCCAGTGGTCGGCGGTGCTCGCATCGAGAGCACCTGGCTGGCCGGTGCACCGGGTGAGAGCGGTCTGCGCGGCGGCAGCACGGGTGCCGTCACGAGGCTGCTGGTCGAGAAGGGCCAGCACGCTGTTGGCGAAGATGTAGGGGAACGGGTCGACGCTGATTATCGCCCCGGCCGAAGGGGTGGGCTGAAAGGTGAAGTCTCCGCTTCAAGGTGGCTGCCAGCTCAGTGGCCTGCCGAGGCGTAAGAGGCTGGAGCGGTCGAGGATCTGAAACGCCGCAGCGAAGAGCTCCGCCTGCTCGTCGTCGAGCTCATGGCGTTGCTGTCTCCAGTGGGCGTGCTGGTCAGCGGGGATGGCAAGCACGTGCGGGGCGAAGAGGGCGTCACCGCCGGTGAACAGCTCCCAGAAGCGCCGCTGGACTGCAAGCTCGGGCCTTCGCTGGTCGGAGTCGGCCATTGCGAGGGCCCGGTCGAGCAGAAGCAGGTCGTCGGCGAGGATGCGGCGGTGGCGGTAGTTCGGCCACGGCGGGTGCGCCTTGAGATGCTCGAGGAGCTCGTCGAGGTGGGTCAGCAGGGCCGGCCAGGTGCCGTGGGCGCGTCTGGTGCGGATGCGTCGGGCAAGAGCCATGTGGAAGGCGCGGGGGAGGCCGAGGTCGAGGGTGAGGTGGGACCACGGGCGGGTGGTTCCGAGGTGGGCGAGTAGCAGGGAAATCTCGGCGCGGGTGATCGGATCGGAGTCGTCGAGGCCGGGCAGCGTGCCGAGCCAAATCGCCTGGGGGATGCGCGCGAGGGTCAGCGGGTGTCCGGGCGAAGCGTGTTCGGGCAGCAGCAGGTGAGCCACCGCGGCGCGGGGTGTCTTCGGTGGCAGCGGGTATCGGGGGTGGGTGGCGCCGGTGCGAAAGACGAGTTGGCTGGTCGCGGTCAGGTGCTCGCGGTGGCGGCCGAGTTGTAGCGCCCCGAGCAGTGGATTCTTCGCCGAGCTCGTCGC
The DNA here is from genome assembly GCF_001293905.1 of Brachybacterium sp. SW0106-09. Classification (NCBI taxonomy): domain Bacteria; kingdom Bacillati; phylum Actinomycetota; class Actinomycetes; order Micrococcales; family Dermabacteraceae; genus Brachybacterium; species Brachybacterium sp. SW0106-09. The sequence continues at coordinate 54,830 of NZ_BCAK01000058.1, read as the reverse complement.
CGCCTTCAGTGTGACGGGGGCTTGGCGGTCGGTGGGCAGCACCAGTTCCTGGAGACGTTTCCCGGCCCGAATCGGGTCGGTGACCTCGAGGACGATGAGGGTGTCGGCCAGTCCGGCGGCGATCTCGGCGGTGGGTACGGACAGGTCGTGGAAGCTGCTGCCGTGATCGTGGAGTGCGGCGGCGAGGAGTTCGACCATGGCGTCGAACCCGATCCGGCGAGTGATCGTGATCCCGCAGAGCTCGATGGGTTCGTCGGGGTCGCGGGCGAGCTCGAGCAGCAGCCGTTGCGCTCGAGCCTGCACCCGGTTGGCCGCCGTGGGCGGAATGGTGCGTAAATCGTGGCCGCACCAGGGCCGCACGCGCCGCCCGGTCCCGGGTGGGGAGGGGGTGCGGGCGGTGCAGCGCCAGAGCTCGAGCGGTTCGCTCAGCCAGGCGGGGCTGGCGTAGGGCACAGCCTGGCAGGCGGGGCAGCGGTCGAGCAGCAGCAGGTCATGGTTGGGGCAGACGGCCAGCAGCGGGTTCGTCCAATCCTTGTCCCAGGTGGGTGTCTCGACGGCGAGACAGGTCGGACAGAAGCGACTGGATTTTCCGGTGGTCGAGGTGTCGGGGTGCTGGTAGACGCGGGCGTAGGAGTCCAGGGCGTGTCCGAGCGGGGTGGGGTCTCGCAGCAGTCGGCGTTCGTCGGCGGACAGGCCGAGCCGGGTGGTGAAGGCGTTCCTGGGGGAGGTGATCCGGGTGGTGGCGGCGCGGGTGGAGGAGATCTGTCGGGTGGCGCCGCCGGCGCGCAGGACGTTGCGGGGGCTGATCTGGTAGCGCACAGCGGCACGGCGCAGCCACGAGACCGCGGATTCTCCCGGGAGCGGGGTGATGTGGATGGGCGGAGTGTCGAGGTCGTAGCCGCCGGGGATTAACCGCGGGTGCGGCCGCGAGTCTGGGGGTGGGTCAGGCGGTGCCGGCGCTGAGTTCGGCTGCATTGTCGATCGTGACCTGGGTGATGAGCTCGCGGGTGATGGTCTCGGTGCCGGTGGCGATGGCCAGGTAGCAGACCCGGTCCAGCAGGTTCGTCAGCGAGCCGATGCAGCCCTGGGTGCGCTTGGCCAGCAGTTTCGCGTGGTCGGTCAGCATTCCGGGGTGGGCGTCGGCGAGGATCACGTGTGATTCCAGGGCGGCCAACAGCGCGCTCCAGGCCCGGGCCCCGGAGGTGGTGGCGTGGGTGAACGGTGCGACCTCGCAGCGGGTCGCGCGGCGGGAGGTCTGGGCGTAGACGGCGTCTTCGCCGAGTAGTCCTTCGTCGAAGAACTTCTTCTCTCGTAGCCGCACCCCGACGTACATGAAGGTCACGGGCATCTCGTTCGCGAGGCCCTTGAGATGGTTGGAGACCTCGTGGCCGTGGCGGTGTTTGAAGTCGATGAAGTGCAGGTCATCGATGATGATCAGCTGGGTGCGGCAGGCCTGGACGCAGTCGACCGCCAGTGACCCGAGTTCGGCGCGGGTGGAGCGGGTCGCTGCCGGGTGCCCGTAGAACCGCAGCAGCTTCTGGTTCAGTCCCTTGAGCGTGGTGCCGGCGCTGAGTGGCAGGTAGACCACCGGCAGGCGCTGGTGACCCTCCGGGGTGCGCGGGCCGAACCGGCGCAGGATCTTGCGGTGGAGGTCGCGGGCGTAGCGGGTGGCGATGGTGGTCTTGCCCAGTGCCGGGGCGGCATCGATCACTACCGCCCCGCGCAGTCGGTCACTGTCGCGCCGGTTGGAGGCCATCACCTGATCCATCACGCCGTAGGCACGGGCGAGCTGAGCGGTATGCACAGTCGTAGGGTTCGCGTTCCAGACGGCGCGGGCGTCGTTGTAGTCCTCCCGCTCCGCGATGCTGAGCCGGCCGATCTCAACTTGGGACAGTCGCTCCAGGGGCGTGCGTGGCGCGGCATGGACGAACGCGTCCCAGCCCTGCTTGGTCGCCAGGTTGTACCGGGCCGGCTCGTTCTCCCGCAGCCACACCGCCCACCGATTCCCGGGCCCGATCATTCGTCGAACACCTCGAACGCGCCCTGGTCGGGATGCTCGGCCCAGAACTGCTCGAATACGTCGAGATCGTCCGTGACCTGGGCCTTGTTTCGGCGGTGCTCGAGATGGGCAACCAGATCGATCACTCCCGACGGGTCGTCGGCAGCCGGCGCGGCGCGGTCTGTGCCGGACACGGTGGCGAGGCGGCGGGCGAGGTTCTTCTCGCGACGGTTGGTGACAGAGCCTTTGCTGTAGCGGTCCAGCAAGTCGTCGAGCGCGGCGCCGGCATCGACGTGTCGGTTGGTCTTTTGGCTGAGCTTTCGGGTGTAGGCGGCGGCTTCGGAGCTGAGCGGTGCGTCCAGGCCTGGGGCGTGTTCCCACTCCAGGTCGTGCCAGGTCCGGGTGTCGGGGTCCTGGAAGTAGACGGTGCGCACGTCGTCGCGGTCGATCATGATCGGCCACTTGCTCGCGTGCGCGCCTCCGTAGGGTGAGCGGGTGCCGCGGTGGAGGTTGAGTCCGGGCCCGTCGTAGCGGCGGCCGTCGATCTCGACGCCGTAGTGCTGTATCGAGCGCCAGGCGACGTCGAGGAACTCCATCCGCAGATCATCGCTGGCCGGCAGTCGCAGTAGCCCGGCGGTGGCCATGCCGCGGGCGAACATCTCCGCCGGGGACAGCTCCACGTTCGGCAGCAGCGGATCGCACAGGCCCTGGTGCGGGGTGTGGTGGTAGATCCCCACCCATTCGCGGAGGATCGCCTCGAGCTCGGGTACGTAGTAGAACGCCTGGTCCTCGATGCTCTTGCCGCGGGAGTAGATGTCCGGGCCCTTGTAGGCGGCCAGGTGCTCGAGCAGCTGCTGGCGGATGGTGCGGAAGAACCGCTCGATGGTGGGTTTGTCCGTCGGCTTGTGGGGGATCGCGGGCTGGATGTTGATCCCCAGTCGATGGCACACCGCTCTGGTGCGCTGGGAGAGATAGACCTTCCCGTGATCGACCACGATCGTGTCCGGCAGTGCGCCGGTCTCCTGCGCCAGCAAGGTCTCCGGGACCCCGACGTACGGCGCCGGGACCTCTTCGCTGGACGGCGGGCCCCAGGTCTGTGGGGTGACCACCTGGAACATTACCGCCGCGACGTCCTGCGCGGTGGTAGAGATCGGACGCAGGACCAGCCCCAGGATGCACCGTGAGTACAGGTCCATCGCCACTGTCAGCTCGGTATTGATCCACCGACCTGTGACCGGCTCCATCGCGAACACGTCCAATGGAGTGGTGTCGAGGACGACGAACTGACCCGGCCGATCGGCTCGCAGGCGGCCGAGCACCCCCTGGGGCCGCTCAGCCACCGAGCGCCGCTGCTTCGCTGCGCCGAAGGTGTACCGACCCTTGTCCAACTCGCGAAGGCGTTCGTAGGCGACCGTCTGCGACGGGATAGGAGCACCGGGGTGACGCTCGAGGTAGAGCGCGTTCGTCCTGCGAAGCACGGTGCGCATGGTGGGGTTCGAACGGTTCGTGAAGGAGTCGAGTACCTCGCGGCAGGTCTGGTCCCATTCCGGGGCGACCGCGCGACGGGATGGCTGGAACAAGCGGTAATCGGCCAGCCCAGCCAGGCCTCGCTCGGCGTACCGGCTCGCGCGACGCCTGGCGGAACGCGCCGAGATCGCCAGTTTCACCGCTGCCTCCTCGTAGCGGTGTTCCAGCGGCACGTCACTGACGGTCAGGATGAGCGCGCTGTAGACCGCGGCTTCGGACTCGATACGAGCTCGTTGAGCGCCGGTCAAACTGGCGAGGATGACCGCGTCAAGTTCGGCATGCGGGCTGTCATCATGGAAGGACTCGTCCAGCGGTCGAGCAACGCCCACCAGCGCCGGCGCGTGAACGCGTACGTAGCGGTCGGCCGACTGCAACAGCACTGTGGACCCATCGATCTGCACGACAGTCCAGGCCGCGCCCTCGTACCAGAGGCGTGCCCCTACCGATGTATCCAGGCTCTCCGTAGTCACACCATCACCCCAGCCGTGCGTCTAAGGATCGTCTCGGCGTTCGCGGGACGATGCAGATCGATCGCGACTTCGCCGGACCACACCAGTGCGAAAACCGCCACGCGCCACATGCTCTCGTCGCAGGTCACAGGCCAGCGGGCAAGAACCTTGCCCAGAGTGGTCTCTGCCCCATCCAGTCTTGCCCTCGCTTCCGTCAGGCACTCGTCGGGCACTCGTCTGGGCCGTCGACCGACGGCGAGAAGCTTGATGTTTCGCAGCACGATGGGGTCGCCGCCGGTGAAGACCTCGTAACGCCAACCCTTTTCGCGACAGAGTCGACGCGTCCACTCGAACTGGGCTCGGACCCGCGGCTTCTCGAGGAACGCAGCGGGCTTCACGTCGACGACCGTCGGTGTGCCGTCATCATTGATCAGCAGCAGGTCAGGCACGTGCTTACGGAGGTCACCATCGTCGCGGCCCGTGACCTGGAATGGCTGCGTACAGATGCTGGTCACGGCCGGGTTGAAGTCCGCCAGCCATAGCCGATCCAGCTCCAGCAAGCTCTCGTAGACCAGAGTCCGATCATTGGTCGCAGCCCAGAACAGGCCCGGGTAGCTCCGCTGGCCCCGGTAGGTCGGTGGCACGCGCACGGGTAGGCCCTCAACAATCAGATCGGCACGTGCTTCCTCCCACGTCGTCGCGACCTCGTCGCCGGCGACGGTGCAGTACCGGAGGAACACCTCGCGTCCGCCCACAGGTCCATCGTGCCCGTCTGACAGATGCGCCGGAAATCTGACACGCGCTGGCCAAGAAACCCGGAACTGGCCAACTTGTCCCGGAACCTACAGATGTGGCCTCCGTCACGACCTGCTGCACCGGGAATGAACCTGATCGGAGCGGAGTTGAGTCGGGTGCACTCAAGAACGGAGCTGCTGAGATTGACATCGTCGATCTCGGGTTCTCTACTTGAGTCCGTACAGCTCAAGTCTTGCCGTCGGCCGCTGGTCGGCAGCGAAGATCCCGTGCGGCGCATCCGTCGCAGAAAGGCAGGCACCAATGTCCCGTGTCGTCGGAATCGATCTCGGCACCACCAACTCCGCCGTCGCCGTCCTCGAGGGCGGTCAGCCCACCGTCATCGCGAACGCCGAGGGCTCCCGCACCACCCCGTCGGTCGTCGCCTTCTCCAAGCAGGGCGAGGTGCTCGTCGGCGAGGTCGCCAAGCGTCAGGCCGTCACCAACGTCGACCGCACCATCTCCTCCGTCAAGCGCCACATGGGCACCGACTGGACCCAGGAGATCGACGGCAAGAAGTACACCCCGCAGGAGATCTCGGCCCGCATCCTCGGCAAGCTCAAGAAGGACGCCGAGTCCTACCTGGGTGAGTCCGTGACCGACGCGGTGATCACCGTCCCGGCCTACTTCTCGGACTCCGAGCGTCAGGCCACCAAGGACGCCGGCACGATCGCGGGTCTGAACGTCCTGCGCATCATCAACGAGCCCACCGCCGCGGCCCTCGCCTACGGCCTCGAGAAGGGCAACGACGACGAGCAGATCCTGGTCTTCGACCTCGGCGGCGGCACCTTCGATGTCTCCCTGCTCGAGGTGAGCAAGGACGAGGAGGGCTCGACCATCCAGGTCCAGGCCACCGCCGGCGACAACCGCCTCGGCGGCGACGACTGGGACCAGAAGATCGTCGACTGGCTGATCTCGCAGGTGAAGAACAAGGCGGGCGTGGACCTGGGCAAGGACCGCATCGCCCTGCAGCGCCTCAAGGAGGCCGCCGAGCAGGCGAAGAAGGAGCTGAGCTCCTCCACCTCCACCACCATCTCCCTGCAGTACCTCTCCATGACCGAGAACGGCCCGCTGCACCTGGACGAGAAGCTGAGCCGCGCGCAGTTCGAGGACATGACCTCCGATCTGCTCGAGCGCACGAAGGCCCCCTTCCACCAGGTCATCAAGGACGCCGGGATCAAGGTCTCCGACATCGACCACGTGGTCCTCGTGGGCGGCTCGACCCGCATGCCCGCGGTGACCGAGGTCGTCAAGGAGCTCACCGGTGGCAAGGAGCCCAACAAGTCCGTGAACCCGGACGAGGTCGTCGCCGTCGGCGCCGCTCTCCAGGCCGCGGTCATCAAGGGCGAGCGCAAGGACGTCCTGCTCATGGACGTCACCCCGCTCTCCCTGGGCATCGAGACCAAGGGCGGCGTGATGACCAAGCTCATCGAGCGCAACGCGGCCATCCCGACCAAGACCTCCGAGGTCTTCTCCACCGCCGAGGACAACCAGCCCTCCGTCGCGATCCAGGTCTTCCAGGGCGAGCGCCAGTTCACCCGGGACAACAAGATGCTCGGCACCTTCGAGCTGACCGGCATCGCCCCGGCCCCGCGCGGCATGCCGCAGATCGAGGTCACCTTCGACATCGACTCCAACGGCATCGTGCACGTGACCGCGAAGGACCGCGGCACCGGCAACGAGCAGTCCATCCAGATCACCGGCGGCTCCGCCCTGTCCGACGAGGACATCGACCGCATGGTGAAGGACGCCGAGGCCCACGCCGCCGAGGACGAGGAGCGCCGCAAGAACGCCGACGCCCGCAACACCCTCGAGCAGCTCGTCTACCAGGGCGAGAAGCTGCTGAAGGACAACGAGGAGAAGATCTCCGACGGCGACAGGACGAAGGCCGAGGACGCGATCAAGGAGGCGAAGGACGAGCTGGCCAAGGAGGACGCCTCCACCGAGGACCTCGAGGCCAAGCGCGACGCGCTGAACGAGGCGCTCCAGGCCGTCGGCACCGCGATCTACTCCCAGGCCCAGGAGGGCGCCGAGGGCGCTGCCGGGGGCACCGAGGCGCCGTCGTCCGATGACGACGACGTGGTCGACGCCGAGATCGTGGACGAGGACGAGGAGAAGAAGTGATGACCGAGAACCAGAGCCACCCCGACGACGCTCAGCGCCCTGAGGGCGAGCCGCGGTTCTCCTTCACCGACAAGCGGAAGGTGAACCCGGAGGACGGCTCGGTCCGTCCCTCCGGGGACGCCCCCGCCTCCGAGGGACAGGACGCCCAGGAGCCGGTCGACCCGATCGACGCCGAGGCGGCGACGCTCTTCGAGCAGGCCGCCTCGGGCCAGGGCGGGGCCTCCGCCCCGGCCGACGCCGGACGGGTCGCCGAGCTCGAGGGCCAGGTCACCGCGCTCACCGAGCAGCTCAAGCGCGAGCAGGCCGAGTACGTCAACTCGCGCCGCCGGATCGAGGCCTCCGCCGAGGCGAGCAAGGAGGCGGCCATGGGCCGCGTCCTGGCCGCCCTGATCCCCGTGCTCGACGACGTGGAGCTGGGCCGCCAGCACGGCGACATCGCCGAGGGAACGCCCTTCCACTCGATCGCGCAGAAGCTGGATGAGATCCTCGGCTCCCACGGCCTGAAGCGCTTCGGCGCGGTGGGCGAGGAGTTCGACCCGAACCTCCACGAGGCCCTCATGCACGAGGACGCCGACGACGTCGAGACCGCCACGATCTCGCTCGTCATGCAGCCGGGCTATGCGATGAACGATCGCGTGCTGCGCCCCGCCCGTGTCGGCACGCGCGGACCCGCCTGAGAGCAGGCGCCTCCAGCACGCCGGGGCGGGGCCCGTCGGTCCCGCCGACGGGCCCCGCCCCGGCTCATTCCCCACGAACACCACGAACCCCACGAACACCACGAACCCCACGAACACCACGAACGACGCAGAAGCACCTGAGGCTCCCGGAAGGAGACGCTGATGTCCGGACAGGACTGGCTCGACAAGGACTTCTACGCGGTCCTCGGCGTCTCCAAGGACGCCGACGCGCAGGAGATCAAGAAGGCCTATCGCAAGAAGGCCCGGCAGTACCACCCCGACCGCCACCCCGACGACCCCGCGGCGGAGGAGACCTTCAAGGAGATCGGCGAGGCCTACTCGGTCCTCAACGATCCCGAGCAGCGCGAGCAGTACGACGCGATCCGCGCCATGGGCGCCGGCGGCGCCCGCTTCTCCGCCGGGCAGGGCGGCCCCGGGGCCGCCGGCTTCGAGGACATCTTCTCCTCCATGTTCGGCGGCGGCCAAGGCGCCCCAGGCGGCTACGCCGCAGGCGGCGGAGGCGGCGCGAACCCCGACCTCGACGACCTGCTGAAGATGTTCGGCGGACAGGCCGGCGGCGGCTTCGGCGGCGGGGGACCGGCCGGCTTCCAGCCCGGCCCCTCCAAGGGCCAGGACATCACGGCCCGCACGAGGATCAGCTTCCGCGACGCGGCGCTGGGCACCGAGATCCGGCTGAACGTCGACGGGAGGACCGTCACCGCCCGCATCCCCGCGGGCGTCCACGACGGGCAGAAGATCCGCCTGCGCGGCAAGGGCCGGCCCGGCCCCGGCGGCGGCCCGGCAGGAGACCTGCTGCTCACGCTGGACGTCGAGGAGCACCCCGTGTGGAGCGCCGACGGCGCGAACCTGAAGATCACGGTGCCCGTCTCCTTCGACGAGGCCGCGCTCGGCACCACCCTGTCCGTCCCGCTGCTGGACGGTGGCGCCGTGTCGGTGAAGGTCCCCGCGGGCACCCCGTCCGGCCGTACCCTGCGCGTGCGCGGCAAGGGCCTGAAGACCTCCAAGCGCACCGGCGACCTTCACGTCACCGTCCAGGTCGCAGTCCCCTCGCACGTCGAGGGGAAGGCGAAGAAGGCCGTGGAGGACCTCCGCGAGGCGCTCAAGGGCGAGGACCCGCGCGCCGGGCTCGCCGCGGCCGCCGCCGGCTGACCGGAGCCGAACGGGCCGGACGGAGGTCTCCGGCCGGTCCGTTCGGAGATCGGCGCCGCCCGCCGCCGCGCCCGTCCCGACCCGTCCATCTCCGCATCCCGGAAGGAGCTGTCCGATGGCCCCCTCGTCCCGTCTCGACGAGCGCGCGCCGGTCTTCGCCATCTCGGTCGCTGCCGAGCTCTCCGGCATGCACCCCCAGACCCTGCGCCAGTACGACCGGCTCGGCCTGGTCGTCCCGCAGCGCACCCGCGGCCGGGGACGCCGCTACAGCCCGCGCGACGTGATGCGGCTGCGGGAGATCCAGGCGCTGTCCCAGGACGAGGGGATCAACCTCGCCGGCATCAACCGGATCCTCGAGCTGCAGGACGAGGTCCAGACCCTCCAGGACCAGCTGCAGCGCGTGCGCGAGACCCTCGAGTCGATGAGCCCCGCGCAGCGCCGCGTGTTCACCGCCGACCGCGACGGGGAGATCAGCGCCCTGCGCCGCGGCGAGCGGCCCCGCCGCAGCTCCGGCAGCGGCGCGCTCGTCGTCTGGCGGCCCGGCCACCGGCGCTGACCTCGGGCCGCCGGCACCGAGCCTCCCTCGCCCGCGCCGAGCGAGCGGCCGACGACGCCGGGCCTCGGCCGGGACCCGCGCCCGGGCGGCCCGGCCTCAGCCGTCCCTCCCGGCAGCAGGCCGGTGCGGCTGCGCCCCGACCTCCTCGTACAGCGCCCCGAGCGTCCGCGCGATCTGCTGGATGTCCACGCCCTCGGCCGCCTCGCGTCCCGCCCGGCGGAGGTCGGCGAGCTCCCCGTCCAGCAGCGCAGTGAGCTTCTCCGCCACGCGCCCCGGGAAGCCGGGGCCGTCGCCCGCGACCTGGTGCGTGAGCACCCCGTCGGGCATCCCGTCGCGGTAGATCGGGATCGCGCGCACCAGCGCGGGCACCTCGCAGGCCAGCGCCTCCCACAGCACGATCCCCTCGGTCTCCTCCTTGGTGAGGAAGCAGAAGGCGTCCGCCCCGCAGTACGCCTCGCGCACCTGCTCCGCCTGCACGTAGCCGGGGAAGAGCGCGTTCGGCGGGGCGGAGGCCAGCGCCCGCTCGACGTCACGGGTGAGCATGCGGGGATCGGTGCGGCCGTACCAGACGAAGGTCACCTCCGGCAGCAGTCTCGCCACCTCCACCCAGTCGAGGATCCCCTTGCGCACCAGCTGCATCCCGACGCTGACCACCACGCGCGCCTCCGGACCGAGGCCCAGCTGCTCGCGCAGCCGCCTCCGCGCTCCCGGATCGGGGCGGAAGAAGGTCGTGTCCACGCCGTTGGAGAGCACCCGCACCGGGGCGCGCAGGCCGTACTCCGGCCGGGAGATGAGCCCGCGCGAGTACTCGCTCGGGGTGACCACGAGGTCGCCGCGGCGGTACAGGTGCGCGATCCAGCGACGGAACAGCGGCGCGACGCGGTTCGCCCCGGGGAAGGAGTCGCGGAAGTCCTCCTCGGTGGAGTGCGCCCACATCAGTACCGGCCGACGCCTCAGCCGCGCCCAGTGCGCGAGCAGCGGCGTGTCCGGGAACGGGGTGTTCAGATGCACCACGTCGAAGGGGCGCAGGGGGTTGGTGACCACCTCGTGGCCGAGTGCCCGCACGGCGGTCTCCTGATGGCGGATCGCGGCGCCGATCCCGGACTCCTTCGCCAGCGAGGCGAGGCCGTGCGGCAGCAGCACGCGCAGCGGCTCGTCGCCGCGCACCCCGCGGCGGGGAGGGCGTCCGGGCAGGACGGTGCGGGCGATGCGGTCCAGTCGGCGGCCGGCCGCCTCGAGGGGCCGACGGCGGCGCCTCGCGGCGCGGGAGCTCATGAGCATCGGGGAGTACTCCTCACCAGGGAAGGAAGCGCAGCAGCAGCGCGCTCACGCCGAGGCCGTAGGCGATCAGCGCCCACGGCTTGCACAGCAGGATGATCGCGACGTAGGTGCGCCACGTCATGCGGGTGGTGCCCGCGATGTAGCACAGCAGGTCGTCGGGCGCGACGGGCAGCGCGATGGCGAGCGCGAAGGCGCGGGTGAAGTGCGCGCTGCGCGTCCAGCCCAGGAGCTTCTCCACCGTGCGCGGACGGAACATCCGCTCGATGAGGCCCAGGCCCACGTGCCGCGCGATCAGGAAGTTCAGCAGGGAGCCCGAGCACACGGCGAGGTAGTTCAGCACGGTCCCCTCGACGGCGCCGAAGAGCACCGGCCCCGCGATCACCAGCAGGCCGCCGGGGACGATGGGGAAGACGACCGAGGCGGCGGAGACCACGAAGAAGGCGAGCGGACCCCAGGCGCCGAGCGAGTCGATGAACGCCTGCAGGTTCGTCAGCGAGCGCAGCACCCCGGCGTCGAGCCCCCAGACCACCAGCGCGATGGAGAGGCCGAGGCCGAGCAGCGGGGAGAGCCGCGCGGCGATCCGCAGCGGGTCCCGTCGGATCCCCGCCTCCCCGCCGCCGGTCCCGGAGATCCGGTCAGCGCCGGGGCGGGCCGGGGCGGCCGGGGCCTGCACCGCACCCGGGCGGGAGACGGGTGCGGGGACCGGCCGGACGGCGACGCGGCGGGCAGGGGTCGCCGGGCGCGTCGGCGCGGTGCGGACCGCCGGGATCGTCCCGGTCGTGGTGCTCATGCGGTCACGACCGGGCGCGAGATGATCCGGGCGGGCCTGCGGCGCAGGCTCTGGCGGTACACCTCGAGCACGTGCCGACCGAAGTCCTGCGCCCCGCAGGTCGCCTGCGCGTGCTCACGGGCCGCGGCCGCCATCTCCTCGCGCCGGCGCGGACCGTCCAGCAGCGTGGACAGGTGGGCGGAGAACTGCTCGGCGTCCTCGTACTGCCAGCCCGTGCGCCCCTCGACGACCACGCTCGCCAGCGACGGGTCGCGGCGGCACAGCAGCGGCAGCCCGCAGGCGAGCGCCTCGATGAAGGTCAGGCCCTGGGTCTCGCTGAGGGAGGCGCTGACGAACAGCTCGCCGATCCGGTACCAGCGCTGCACCTCGGCGGGATCCGCGACGCCCGCGAAGCGGACCCGGTCGGCGATCCCGAGCGCCCGGGCGTGCGCCTCGAGCTCGGGGCGGTAGGGTCCGTCCCCGACGAGCACGAGCACCGTGTCCGCCCGGTCCGCGGCCGCGACCATGTCGAGGACCTCCTCGAGGTTCTTCTCCTTGGCCAGGCGCGAGACGGAGACGAGAACCCGCTGCTCGGGGGAGATGCCGAGCCCGCGGCGCAGCGCCCGGACGTCCTCGTGCTCGGCCTCGCTCGCGGCGGGGCGGAAGCGCTCGAGGTCCAGGCCCGTCGGCACGACGTGCACGGGGGAGCGGACCCCGTAGCCGGTGAGGATCCGCTGGACCTTCGCGGTGGGGACCACGACGGCGTCCGTCCCCGCCAGGACCCGGCGGGAGAAGGTCTCCACGACCTTCCGGCCGACGGAGCGGCTGGGGGAGTAGTAGTGCGTGTAGTCCTCGTAGATCGTGTGGTACGTGTGCACCAGCGGCACGGCGAGGGTGCGGGCGATGCGGCGCGCCCACACATGGGTCGAGAACTCGCACTGGGAGTGGACGACGTCCGGTCGCCAGCGCAGGATCTCGCGCAGCACGCGGCGGCTGGCGGGCATGCCGATACGTGCGCGGTCGTAGACCATCGAGGCGGAGACCGAGCCGATGCGGTAGACGCCCTGCTCGCTGCGGGTGCGGATGCCCTGGGACAGCGTCAGCACCCGCACGTCGCAGCCGAGGGCGAGCAGTTCGCGGCGCAGGGTCTGGACCGAGGCGACCACCCCGTTGACCACCGGCTCCCACCAGTCCGTGGTGAGGAGCACTCGCAGGGGACGGGTCGGCTCGGCGTCCTGATAGGGGCTCGGGCGCATCCTGGTCACGTTCACCCCTCGAGGTTCGCACGTGGTCGCGCCGAGCGCCTCCGCCGAGCGGAGGAGAGGGGTCAGACCGTGGTCTGATCCTGCCTCCGACGCCTGGTCGTGCCTGGTCCTCGTGCTCATGCTCCGAGCCTATGACCGGTGCCCAGGGGCCAGAACCGGGCGCGCCCGACGCGTCGCGGAGAGTTTCCCCCTAGTGCGTCAGCCCGTCACCTGGTAACGGGCCGTGAGCGACGTGGACGCCAGCTGCTGGGTGAAGATCGCGAAGCGCGCCTGGACGTTGGCGGCCCCGTGCTCGACGCCGAGGGTCTCCGCCGGCAGGGCGTGGATCGAGAACTGGTAGCGGTGCGGGGCGCCGGCGGGCGGCTCCGGCCCGTCGTAGCCGACGTTCCCGAAGTCGTTCACGGCCTGGCGGATCGGCGAGCCGGCGTCCTCGCGGGCCACGCCCTGCGGCAGCGACGTGGCGGCGGCGGGGATGTCCCAGGCGACCCAGTGCCAGAACCCGGAGCCCGTCGGGGCGTCCGGGTCGTAGCAGGTGATCGCGAAGGACCGCGTCCCCTCGGGAGCGTCGCTCCATGCGAGATCGGGGGAGAGGTTCTGCCCGCCGAGGGCCTCGACGAGCTGCGGCGGGGCGACCACCGTCCCGTCCGGCGTGGCGGAGGAGGTCAGGCTGAAGGTCTCGTCGGATTCGGTGACGTTCTCGCTCATGCCGATCAGCCTAGGCAGGGCGCGCGGAGAAGTCGACCGGGCCGCGCCGGTCTCCCGTTCCTCAGAAGCCGTCGGCCGACGGGCGGGGGTAGTGCTGGAGGAACTTCTTGACCTGGTTCATCTTCGCGGCGAGCACGTAGAAGCGGCGCCTCGCGCCCTCGACCCCGTAGGCGAGCGGGTGCACGGTGCGGCGCTTCCCGATCTCCCGCACCCGGGTGCGCAGGTCCGGGTCGATGATGTAGCGGCGCAGCAGCGGCCACGGCACGATCGAGTAGAGGATCTCCTCGCGCGGCACCAGCCGCTCCATCTCGCGCTGCTCGACGAGATCCGCCACCACGGGCAGCGCGACGTTCGCCCCGGCCGCGGTCATGTAGTAGTTGTTCCGGCCGATGCGAGGGTTGACCTCGAAGAACTTCCCGACCCCGTCGCGGGGGTCGATCTTCACGTCGAAGTTGGCGTAGCCGCGGTACCCGGAGTGGTGCAGGAAGCGCACCGACTGCTCGAACACCTCCGGCAGGTCGGTCGTGAACATCGCCGCCGGGTTCCCCAGCGCGCCCGGGGTGTGCTCCTCGAGCAGCACCTGCGCCCCGCCGAGCAGGGTGACCCGGCCCTGGGTGTCGACATAGGCGGTCACCGACAGCATCGAGGTGTCGTCGCCGGGGATCATCTCCTGGACCACGAAGCGGTCCTGGTAGCCGGCCGCCGTGAGGCGGCCGACGAGGTCGAGCAGCTGCGCGCGGTCCGCGATCTCGAAGACCTTCCGCTTGCCGGGGAAGGAGACGGCGTTGTACGCGGAGGAGCGGGAGGCCTTGGCGACCACGGGCCAGCCGAGGTCCAGCTCCGGCACCTCCGGCGCCGTGCCGCCCTCGAAGTCGAGCACGACGGTGCGCGGGGTGGCCACGCCGATCTCGGAGCACATCTGGGAGAAGGTCGCCTTGTCCGCGACGGCCTCGAGCACGTCGTCGTCCAACAGCGGCAGGTGGAAGAGCTCGCCGAGCTCGTCCCGGTGCGCGGCCAGCAGCGCGACCAGGAAGTCCGCGTTCGCCAGCAGCACCGGGCGGGTGCCACCGGGGCGGGCGGCCTTCTCGCGCCCCACCTGCAGCAGCGCCGCGACCATGTCATCCTCGGAGGCGGCCATGCCGAGCTCCACGGTGGTCAGGATCGAGGAGTCCGCGACGGGGCCGGCGACCTTCCGGGTCACGACCGTCGAGGTGATCCCGTACTTCTCGTGGAAGGCGCGGGCCAGGGCGTAGATGCCGATGTCGCCGCCGAGCAGCACCAGGTCCACCTCGGGGGTCGACACGGCGGTGTAGGGGCGGGGCGGGGTGTCGGGCATCAGAGGGGTCCTTGTCGGTCGTGCGCGGTGCGGGAGAGGTCGTGCGGGGGAGCGAGGAGCGCCGGGGCGGGACGCTCAGAAGCCGGTGTCGGTGGGGCGCGGGTACACGGCGCGGTACTTGCGCACGAAGTTCAGGCCGGAGACGACCGAGTAGGAGCGCATCCACAGGCCCTCAGGACGGTACCGGAAGGGGTTGCGCAGCCCGCGCCGCGCCACACCTCGGACGTGCTCGCGCAGGGCGGGATCGCGCACATAGGAGAGCACGAGCCGCAGCGGCAGGATCGTGTAGAGGATCGGCCGGGTGACGCGCACCTGGGCGATGTCGCGTCCGTGCACCCGGTCCTCGACCACGTGCCGCGCCACCGGCTCGCCCGCGGCGGTGACGTAGTAGTTGTTCCGGCCGATGCGGGGGTTGATCTCGAAGAAGCACTCCCGGCCGGTGCGCGGGTCGACCTTCACGTCGAAGTTCGCGAAGCCCACGTAGTCCACATGGTCCAGGAAGCGCTCCGCGGCGGCGGTGAGGCTCGGGAAGTCGCCGGTGACCATCGCGGCGGGCCGGCCGAGCGCCTCGGGGGTGTGCTCGCCCAGCAGCACCTGCGCCGCGCACAGCAGCGTCACCCTCCCGCGGCTGGAGCGGTAGGCGGTGATCGAGCGCTGCGCGGTGTCGTCCCCCTCGATCAGCTCCTGGAACAGGAAGCGCCCGGTGAAGCCGGCCTCCCGCAGGGACCGCACGAGGGCCCGCTGCTCCTCGGCGGACTCGAGGAAGAACACCTTCTTCTTCCCGGGGAAGTCGACGTGGTGGTACTCGGCGGTGTTCGCGGCCTTGCCGACCACGGGATAGGACCAGGGCAGCTCCTCGTGCCCGTTCCAGTCCGGCTCCCCGGCCCGGGAGAAGTCGACGATGACGGTGGGGACCGTGTCGATGCCGAGCTCATCGCAGATCTCCGCGAACTCGGCCTTGTCCGCCAGGCGCGACAGCAGCTGGGCGTCGACCTGCGCGAGCAGGTAGTGCGGCTCCAGATCGGCGCGGAAGCGATCGATCAGCTCGATGAGGGAGTCCGCGTTGGTCAGCAGCAGCGCCGGCCGGCCGGCCGGGCGCTGGGCGGCCAGGTCGATCAGCGCATCGCGCAGGTCCTCGTCGCTCGCGTCGGCGCCGAGGGTGACGAGGTCCGTCGTGACCGTGCGCTCGTTCATCGCCACCGGGGTGCGCACCACGGTGGTGCAGCGCATCCCGTACTGGGCGTGGAAGGCGATGGTGAGGTTCAGTGAGTTCAGGCCGGCGCCGAGGACGACGACGTCGAACCCGGGATCGACCGGGGCGGAGGGCGAGCGCATGAGCGCGATCCTAGCGGGGAGGCGGGCTCCCGCCGCGCAGGGACGGGCCCTGCGCGGCCGGACGTGAGCACCGCGACTCACCGGCGATCCGCCGGCGGCGCCAGTGCTGCTCCTCCCCGGCGCAGCGGCGGCTCAGCGCCGACGCAGCCACACGGCGGCGTCGGCCGGGAGCCGGCCGGGCACGGGCTCGGCGGAGCCGACCAGCACCTCCGCGTCCGCGAGGTCGAGGCCGTCCGGTCCGGCGGGCAGGGGCAGCTCCTGCTCCGAGGTGTTCACCAGCACCACCACCTCGCCGCGCACCAGGCCCAGCAGGCCCTCGGGCAGGTCCTCGAGGAACTCCACCGGGGCGTCCGAGCGGCCCAGGCCGTGCTCCCTGCGCAGCGCGATCGCGGCGCGGTACATCTCCAGCGTCGACCCGGGCACGCCCTCCTGCGCATCCGCCGCCAGCGCCCCGAACTCCTCCGGCTGCGGCAGCCAGCTCTCGCCGGTGGGGGAGAAGCCGTACGCCGGGGCGTCCGCCCGCCAGGGCAGTGGCACGCGGCAGCCGTCGCGGCCGGGCACCCCGGCCCGAAGATGGGCGGGGTCCTCGCGCAGCGCGTCGGGGATCTCCGCGACCTCCGGCAGGCCCAGCTCCTCGCCCTGGTACAGGTAGGCGGCGCCCGGCAGGGACAGCATCAGCAGCGTCGCCGCGCGGGCGCGGGCCAGGCCCAGCGCCGCGTCCGGCGTCTCCTCGCGGCCCAGCCCCTCGCCGAAGCGGTAGCCGGGCGGGAAGCCGTAGCGGGTGGCGTGCCGGATCACGTCGTGGTTGGACAGCACCCAGGTGGTGGGCGCGCCCACGGCATCGGCCAGGGCCAGCGGCTTCTCGATCGCCGCCCGCATCGTCTCCACGCCCCAGGTGGCCTGGAGGAACCCGAAGTTGAAGGACTGGTGCGCCTCTTCGGGGCCGATGTACAGCGGCAGCCGGTGCTCGGGGATCCAGGCCTCCAGCACCATCATCCGCTCACCCTCGTAGGAGTCCAGGATCGGCCGCCACTCGCGGTAGATCTCCAGCACCCCGTCGTTGTCGAAGTAGATCGGCACCTCTCCCTCGGGGATGTCCAGCAGCCCCTCGGCGTTGACGGCGGCGTCCGGCAGCCCCTCGGGCTTGACCATCCCGTGGGCGACATCCACGCGGAACCCGTCGGCCCCGCGATCCAGCCAGAACCGCAGCACATCCCGGAACAGGGCGTGCACGCGCGGGTTCTTCCAGTTCCAGTCCGGCTGGGAGGTGTCGAAGATGTGCAGGTACCACTGCCCGGGATTGCCGTCGGCCTCGGTGACGCGTGTCCAGGCCTCGCCGTGGAAGATCGAGGTCCAGTTGTTCGGCGGCAGCTCGCCGTGCTCCCCCCGGCCGTCGGCGAACACGTACATGTCCCGCTCGGGGGAGCCGGGCCCGGCCGCCAGCGCCTGCTGGAACAGTTCGTGCTCGCTCGAGGAGTGGTTGGGGACGATGTCCACGACCACCTTCAGGCCCATCGCATGGGCGGAGGCGATGAGCTCGTCGGCATCGGCGAGGGAGCCGAAGCGCGGGTCCACGTCGCAGTAGTCGGCCACGTCGTAGCCGCCGTCGCGCTGCGGGGAGGTGTAGAAGGGCGAGAGCCAGAGGGCGTCCACGCCGAGCTCGCGCAGGTAGGGCAGGCGGGAGGCGACGCCGGGCAGGTCGCCCATGCCGTCGCCGTCCGCATCGGCGAAGGAGCGGGGATACACCTGGTAGACCACGGCGTCGCGCCACCATTCGGGGGCGCCGGCCTCCGGCTGCGCGGTCGCGGGGGCGGGCGAGGTGGTGGTGGTCATGGTGTCCTTCCGATGGGGGCGGTGCGGGGCGCCGGGCCGACGGGGAGTGCCGGCCCGGAGGATTCGTGGAGTCTCAGCCAGAGGTCGGTTCCGTGGTCGTTTCAGCAGCCAGCACGGTGGCGCCGGCCGCGGTGGCTCGCAGGTGCAGCAGCGGTCCGTCCGCGGCGGCGGTGGCACCGCCGACGGCCGCCAGGGGATGGGCACCGGTCACGCCGGGCAGGGACCGCAGGTCCAAGGCGACGGGATCGTGGGCGTCCCGGGCCAGGTGCACGATGATGTCTCCGTCCGGGTGGGTGCGCACGAGCACAAGGGCGTCGTCCCCGGTGTGCAGCCAGCGCAGGCCGCCGCGGCGCAGGGCCGGGTGCTCGCGGCGCAGGCCCAGCAGGGTGCGGGTGGCCTCCAGCACCTCGGCATCGACCGGAAGATCGGCGTCCCCGGGATCACCCGCCTGCTCTGAGAGGGCGTCGATGGCGGCCCAGGGCATCGGGGTGCGGGCGTGCTCCCCGGTGAGGCCCTCGGCGCCGAGCTCGTCCCCGGCGAAGACGGTGGGCACCCCGGGAAGGGCCGCCAGGGCGGCGACGGCGGTGAGCTGGCGGCCGCGCTCGCCGACCACGGTGCGGGTGCGGGACGTGTCGTGGCTGGAGAGCTGGTTCTGGGAGTGGAGGCGGGAGGGCCAGGGCATCTGCGCGTTGTAGTCGCGCAGGCTGCGGGAGACGGCACCGCCGGGCAGCCGCGGCGTCGTCATGGGCAGTCCCAGCCAGTTCAGGGCGCTGCCGGGCTCGGCCAGCCAGGCCCACAGGGGCCGGGTGAAGCCGGTGTAGTTCATGGTGCCGTGCCAGCCGTCGCCGTCCAGGTCCCCGGTGGCGTCGTGGCCGTGCTCGGCGACCAGCCAGGTGTCCCGGCCGGTGCGGGCGCGGACTCGGCGCAGGGTGCCGCGCATCTCGCGGGCCACCTCGCGGGTGAGGTCCACAGCACCGTGGCGGCCGGTCATGTTGGCCACGTCGATGCGCCAGCCGTCGGCGAGCACGGGCTCGTCGAGGAATCGCGCGGTCACGGAGCCCTCGCCGCGTGTGAGGCGGGCGCGCAGGGCGGTGCTGCGCTGGTCGAGCTTGGGCAGGCTCGGCACGTCCAGCCAGCTCACGTAGCGGTCCGGGTGCTCGGTGAACAGGTAGTACCCGGCCTCTTCGCTCCCGGCATCGGCCTGGGCGGCGCGGAACCACTCGTGGGTGTCCCCGGTGTGGTTGGTGGTCAGGTCCAGCACCAGGCGCATATCGCGCGCGTGCAGCGCCTTCGAGAGCCGCACCAGGGCCTCCTCGCCGCCGAGCAGCGGATCGACCGCCTCGAAGGTGGAGGCGTCGTAGCGGTGCACGGAGCCGGCGGGGAAGATCGGGGTGAGGTAGACGGTGTCAGCGCCGAGGGAGGCGATGTGGTCCAGGCGCTCGATGATCCCGTCGAGGTCGCCGCCGTAGTACTGGGCGCCGGTGAGGTCGCCGCGCACCGCGGGCTCCTCGTCCCAGCGCATCGGCACCGCCCAGGCGGGCAGGTCCTCCGGGACGGGGCGGCCCTCGGCGTCCTCGGGGATGCGGGAGCTGCGGGCGAAGCGGTCGGGGAAGACCTGGTAGACGATCGCGTCGTCCACCCAGTCCGGAGCCGGCTCGTGCGCGACCAGGCGGAAGTCGGTGGCGTCGGAGACGTCCCAGGGCACCAGGCCGGCGGCGGTGAGCCAGGCGTAGGTGGGGACCGGGGCGCCGGAGGCGGTGCGGGCACCGGGCTCGGCGAGCACGGCGACGCGGTAGGGCACGACCGGGTTCGCGACGGTCAGGGTCGCTTCCCACCAGGTGCCGGTGCCGTCGGACGCGGGACGCGGGGTGAGGTCCCCGGTGAGGATCTCCCCGTCCACCACGGACCGCAGGGCCAGGGTACGGGCCGGATAGGCGGCAGGCACCCAGACCCGCAGCGTGGCCTCCTGGCCGAGGCCCGCCCGCGGACCCGGCACGAAGGACGGGCCGGAGTCGTGGTGGGGCTGCTCGGTCAGGGGCACGCCGCTGGGCTCGATCGCGGGATCGACCGGCTGCGGGGCGGGGGAGGGGAGATCGCTCATCGGGAGGGTCCGTTCAGCCCTTCACGGCGCCGGCGGTGGAGCCGCCGACGATGTAGCGCTGCAGGAACTGGTACAGGATGATCACCGGCACCATGATCATCACCGAGCCGGCGGCGAAGACGCCCAGGTTGTTGGAGCGGTCGCCCTCGAGCATCCCGTACAGGCCCACGGCCAGGGTCTTGGTGTCGTTGCTGGTCAGGAAGATCGAGCCCAGCAGGAACTCGGAGAGCACACCCACCAGGGCCAGCAGGATGGTGGTGGCAAGGATCGGGGTGAGGGTGGGCAGCAGGATCTTGGTGAACACCTGCCAGTGGGAGCAGCCGTCGATGATGGCGGCCTCGTCCAGCTCCTTGGGCACGGTGTCGAAGAAGCCCTTGATCAGCCACACCTGGCCGAGCGAGCCGCCCAGCAGCACGATGATGTAGCCCGGCAGCGAGTCCAGACCCAGGAAGGGGATCGCCTTGCCCAGCCCGGAGACCATCGAGTAGACCGCGATCATCGCCAGGAACGCCGGGAACATCATCACCAGCAGCAGCGAGAGCAGGCCGATGCGGCGACCGGCGAATCGCAGGCGGCTGAAGGCGTAGGCGGCCAGGGTGGAGAGGAACACCTGCACCAGGGCGACGGTGCCGCACACGATGACCGTGTTCGCGTACCAGCGCAGGAAGGGCCCGCGATCGCCCGCGATCAGGGACTCGTAGTGCACCAGGGAGAAGGCCTTGGGGATCAGGCCGGAGCTGGAGACGGTGCCCAGCGGGTTCACCGAGGCGGAGACGATGAACAGGATGGGGAACACCGCGAAGGCGACGGCGAGGATGCCGACGACGTGGCGCCACCCGACCTCGGCCATCCAGCGGCCGAAGGGCATCCGCCGCTGCGCGGTGACGGAGGTCTGCTGCGAAGTCTGCGTGCTCATGATCGGGCCGCCTCTCAGTTGACGTCTTCGAGGACGCTGGTGAACCGGAACTGGATCGCCGCGAGCACGCCGGTCAGCGCGAACAGGGCGACGGAGACGGCGGAGGCGAAGCCGAAGTCGGCCCCCGAGCCGCCGAAGGCGATGCGGTAGATCATCGAGATCAGGATGTCGGTGCCGCCGCGGGTGTACTCGCCCGGCAGGAACGGACCGCCCTCGGTGAGCAGCTCGATCGCGTTGAAGTTGTTGAAGTTGAAGGCGAAGGAAGCCACCAGCAGCGGGGCCACGGCCACCAGCAGCAGCGGGGTCACCACCTTCACCGTGGTCTGGAAGCGGCTGGCGCCGTCGATGCGGGCCGCCTCCATCACGTCACCGGGGATCGCTTGCAGGGCGCCGGTGGAGACGATGAACATGTAGGGGAAGCCCATCCACAGGTTCGTCAGCAGCACCGCGATCTTGGCCATCGTCGGATCGCCCAGCCAGTTCACGTTGATGCCGAGGGTGGTGTTGATCAGGCCGAAGTCCTGGTTGTAGAAGTTCGACCACACCAGCAGGGCGATGAAGCCCGGCACCGCGTATGGCATCAGCAGGATCGAGCGGTACAGGCGGCGGCCCTTCAGCCGCTCGTCGTTGAGGATCAGCGCCAGGGCGAAGCCGACCACGAAGGTCAGCGCCACCGAGCCGAGGGCGAAGACCAGGGTCCAGGCGAAGGCGGCGAGGAACTGGCCGGCGATGTTGGAGTCGGTGAACAGGCGCTGGTAGTTGGACCAGCCCACGTTCTGCAGCCAGGACTGGCTGAAGGCGCGCTCGCCGTTCTCGTTCACGAAGTACTCGGAGTCGCCCACGGTGCCGACCGTGTAGACCGCGCCCGTCTGGGTGTCGGTGATGGTGTCGGCGGCCTCGTCGTAGGTCAGCAGGGTGGTGCCCACGTAGGCCTGATTGGCGCCCTGCACCCGCACCGCGGAGTTCTCGTCGACGGGGACGGCGACCTCCTGCAGCGCGTTGTAGGCGTCGTTGACCTCGCGCGCCTCGAGGATCGTGTAGCCGGAGGCCTCGGTGACGTAGTCGTTCTCGACGGTGACGTCGGCGGAGGGCACCGGGGCCAGCTCGGTCTCCTCGTCGCCGGAGTAGACGGTGCCGGTGGCGGGGTCCACCAGGAACAGGGTGAAGGGGCCCCCCACGGGGTCGCCCTGGGTGGCGACCGACATGTTGTACCAGGTGGAGTCGTCGGTCTGGACCACCGAGTTGGCGATGATCGAGTTCACCGCCTGCTCCTTGCTGCCGCGGGTGCCGTCGCCGTAGTTGGTGAAGGAGTAGCCCACCGTGAGGATGATCGGGGTGATCAGGAAGACCGCGAGGAAGAAGGTGCCGGGGAAGAGGTACTTCCCGGGGATGAAGCGCTTCGTGGAGTAGATGACGAAGATCGCGATCGCGGCCAGGACCATCACGGCCAGCCACATCCACTGCTGCTGCTGGATCATCAGCGGCACGGTGAAGGCGGTGACGGCGAGGACGGCGCCGAGGACGATGATGCGCACCAGGACCGCGGGGATCGAGGTGCTGCGCTCGCGGTGCACGGGCGGCAGGGGGCTGGACATGGCGACGGTGCCTTTCACGGGGTGGCGGGGGTGACCGGGCAGGCCGGTCGGACGGGGTGCGACGCCGTGATGTCGCACCCCGTCCGGGGGAGCCTGGGGAGCGGGCGTGCTGCCCGCTCCGTGACGGAGGGAGGGTCAGCCGATCTGGCTGGAGATCTGCTCGCCGGCGGAGGTCATGGTCGACTCGGCGTCCGCGCCGCCGACCAGGTTGGCCTCGGCCTGACCGAGCGGTTCCCAGATGGCGGCCATCTCGGGGATGGCGGGCATCGGGGAGGCGTCCTCGGCGTACTCGGCCACGCGCACGACCTCGGGGTACTCGCCCGAGAGCTTCTCCTGCAGCTCGAGGTTCACCGGGGGCAGCTCGTTGCCGGGGAACATCGCCTCGGCGATGTCGGGGGAGGAGACCACGTCGGTGGCGAACTGCTGGGCGAAGGCCTGATGGGCGCCGCTGGAGGCGACGAAGAAGGCGTTGACGCCGGCGAAGGGGACCGCCGGGTCCATGCCCTCGAAGCCGGGGACCTGGCTCATGGTGAAGTCGACCTCGGCGGTGCGGATGTCGGCCAGGGCCCAGGGGCCCGAGATCAGGTAGGCGGCGTTGCCGTCGGTGAACAGCGAGATCGCGTTGTCGTTGCTGATGGAGGTCTTCAGCACGCCCTGCTCGCCGAGCTCCACGATCTTCTCGGCCGCGGAGATCGAGCCCTCCTGGCCCACGCCCACGTCGGAGGGGTCGAGGTTGCCCTCGGAGTCCTCGCCGAAGAGGTAGCCGCCGCCGGAGGTGTAGAAGGGCTGCATGTGGTAGGCGTCGCCCTCCTCGCCGACCGGCAGGGACAGCACGTTCTCGGCGCCGCCGGCCTCGCCGGCCTCGACCAGCTCCTCCACGGTGGAGGGCTCGGGCACGTCGGTGAGCTCGTTGTTCGCGTAGAGCACCAGGGTCTCCACGGCGTAGGGGGCGCCGTAGGTCTGACCGTTGTAGGTCACGGCCTCCAGGGCGACCGGGGCGATCGCGTCGGAGGCGCCGGAGGGCAGCTGCACCGGGGAGATGGCGCTGTTCTGCACCAGGTTCCCGATCCAGTCGTGGGCGGCCACGATCATGTCGGGGCCGTTGCCGGCCTGGTTGGCGGTGATGAAGTTGCCCTGCAGGTCGTCGGCGACGATCTGCACCGCGACGGTGAGGTTGTTGGCCTCGGCCCATTCCTGCGCCGGGCCCTCGAGGGCGCCGGCCTTGACCTCGTCGGTCCAGATCACGAGGTCGGCATCGGCGCGCTCGGGCGCTGCGCCCTCGGAGGAGCCGCCCGCGTCCGAGCCGCCGGAGGAGCTGTCGGAACCGGAGTCGCTGCTGCCGCCGCAGGCGGCGAGGACACCGGTGGTGGCGGCGATGCCGCTCAGGGCGAGGAAGTTCTTGCGACGGATCTGCACGTCTTCTCCTTCGAATCGTGGTGCACCTGGCCGTCGGTGGCCGTGCGGATTGGGAAAAAATATAGATCCTGCCGCCGTCCTGTGCAAGAATTAGCAAGAACTTGCAGGCTACGATTCGGACACGGCGTGATGACGCCCGTGACCGGGGAGGATGGGTGTGATGGCGCGACTCATCGACATCGCCGAGGCCGCCGGTGTGAGCGAGGCCACGGTCTCCCGGGTGCTCAACGGGCGATCCGGGGTCAACGAGGCCACCCGGCGTTCCGTGATCGAGACGGCCCGCAGGCTGGGGCGGGAGGTCGGCACCGCCGCCACCCGCACCGGGCCGCTGGTCGGGGTGCTGGTGCCCGACCTCGACAACCAGGTCTTCACCTCCTGGGCCGAGCGCATCGAGGCCGAGCTCTTCGCGCGCGGGGCCGACTGCCTGGTGGCCATGCGTGCCCGGACCGCTGAACGCGAGCGAGAGATCTTGCAGCGTTTCCTGTCGATCGGGGTGGACGGCATCATCGTCATCTCCGGGCATCACGCACAGGAGGGTGGCCCCATCGACCACTACCGCGAGGTGACCGATACCGGGAGGCCCCTGGTGCTTGTCAACGGCGTGCGCCCGGACCTGGACGCCGCCTACCTGTCCACCGACGACGAGCACGCCGTGCGCGCCACCCTGCGGCACCTCGAGGACCTCGGCCACCACCGCATCGGCCTCGCGGTGGGGGACGAGCGCACCTGGCCGGTGCGCGAGAAGGTGCGGGTCTTCGAGGAGGCCTCCGCCGGCAGCGACCGCGAGGAGCGCCCTGTCTCCTACACCGACTTCTCCTTCGCCGGGGGCTACGAGGCCGCCCGCGACCTGGTCGCCCGCGGCGCCACCGCGATCATGTGCGGGTCCGACGTGATGGCCGCCGGCGCCCTGGAGGCCGTGCGCGCGATGGGCCTGACGATCCCGGGGGACGTCTCCGTGGTCGGCTACGACGACGTGTTCTGGTCTGCGCTGACGAACCCGCCGCTGACCACCATGCGCCAGGCCGTGCCCGCCATGGCTCGCGCGGCCGTGCGCGCCGCGCTCAGTGGCGGCGAGGAGTCCCGTCGCCCCTCCCGCACCTTGGTGGTGGTGCGGCCCCAGCTCGTCGTCCGCGGCTCCACCGGCTCCGCCCCCGAAGCCTGACCCGGGCCGCGGACCGGGGGCTTCCTCGCTCCGGTCGGACGCCGCGAGCGACCCCGGCAACGCCGCACGGCACGGTATTCATCACCTGACTTCCATCCCTGGAAGGGAGCCGAGGGAAACCGGCTCCTCCGTCCGGATGTGCGATCATTTCGGGTCGCACTGACCTCGGTGGACGTGCTCACTGAACATGTTCACCACGGTCGGGGAGGTCCGATGCCTGGAACACGGCACGCACAGCGCGCAGGGACGAGTCGGCGGGTGATCGCCGCACGACGCTGCCGTCCCGGAGGTCGCGGGGTACGAGCCGGAGACCACCGGGTATGGTGCGCTGGACGTCGCGGACGCCATGCTCGGGCTGGTCGATCCCTTCCTGGGATCCCGTTCGCGCACCCCGAGCTGTCGCGGTCCTATGTCGCGATCCTCGTGACGGGCCGCTATCCCTCCACCCTGTTCTCCGAGCTCACCAATCGGCTCACCGCTGACTTCCGGGCTGTGCTGCCGTCCTGTCCGGGTCGTCTACTCCCTCGCAGCCGCCGCCTCCCACCTGCGGGCGCGCTTCCTCGGTCCCGCCTTCTGGGTGAGCTGTCAGGGGATGCTGCTCCACTCCACCGCCGTGCTGGTGCTCTCCCTGGCCTGGTGAGGCACCCGACGATCCGGCCGTCGTCGGTCGCGTCGGAGGGGCGCGCGGGCGCCGATAGCATGGTGGGCATGACCGATACCGTTGCCGATGTGACCCCCGAAATCGCCCCCTCCAGCTACGACGCCGCCCAGCGGCGCAGCGACGCGATCTGGCGAAAGATCGAGAGCGACCCCAGCGGCCTGCGCATGCTCACCGGTGACCGGCCCACCGGCGCCCTGCACATCGGCCACTACTTCGGCTCCCTGCGCAACCGCGTCCGCCTGCAGCAGGCCGGCGTGGAGACCTGGGTGATCGTCGCCGACTACCAGGTGATCACCGACCGCGAGATCCTCGGCGACATCCAGGGCTCCGTGCGCGAGCTGCTCACCGACTACCTCGCCGTCGGCATCGACCCCGAGCGCGCCACGATCTTCACCCACTCGGCGGTGCCCGCCCTGAACCAGCTCATGCTGCCCTTCCTCTCGCTGGTCACCCAGCCGGAGCTGGAGCGGAACCCCACCGTCAAGGCCGAGCTGGCCGCCGCCGGGAAGTCCGCGATGGGCGGGCTCATGCTCACCTATCCCGTGCACCAGGCCGCAGACATCCTCTTCTGCCACGGCAACCTCGTGCCCGTCGGCAAGGACCAGCTGCCCCACATCGAGCAGACCCGCGTCATCGCCCGGCGCTTCAACGAGCGCTACGCGGGCGGGGAGGAGTACTTCCCCGAGCCCGATGCGCTGCTCTCCGAGTCGCCGACGATCCTGGGGCTGGACGGCGAGAGCAAGATGAGCAAGTCGCTGGGCAACACCGTCATGCTGCGGATGGACGAGGCCGAGACGCTCAAGAAGATCAAGAAGGCCAAGACCGACGCCGACCGGCAGATCACCTACGACCCCGAGAACCGCCCCGAGGTCGCGAACCTGCTCACGATCGCCGCGCAGTCCACCGGCCGCACCCCCGAGGACATCGCCGAGGAGATCGGCGACCGCGGCGCGGGCACCCTGAAGAGCTTCACCGCCGAGGCCCTGAACGCCCACCTCGCCCCGCTGCGCGCCCGCCGCGCCGAGCTCGAGCAGGATCCCGGCTACCTGATGCAGGTGCTGCGCACCGGCAACGAGCGCGCGAACGCCGCGGCCGACGAGACCCTCCAGCGCGTGCGCGAGTTCATGGGAATGGTCTACTGACCGCTCCCGCCGACGGGACGGGCCCGTGACCTGCGCAGGCAGGCCACGGGCCCGCCCTCGTCCGCGGCCCGCGCCAGGGCGGGCGCGCCCGGTGCCGGCTCAGAAGCGGCTCGAGCTGCCCGCGCCGGAGAACCCGCCGCCGCTGCTCGGGGAAAAGCCGGAGACGCTCGAGGTCGACGAGCTCGAGGTCGTGGGATTGCGGTGCTCCGACAGCGCCTGGCCCGAGGAGCCGTGCCAGGAGGAGTACCAGGCCACGGGGCTCAGCCGCCAGAAGTCCTCGGAGCCCTCGCCCGCGACGGGGCTTCTCCCGTCGCGTCCCTCGAGCTCCGCGCGCAGGGCGCGCAGCGAGCGGTAGCGTCGTCCGCGGCCCTCCGCCTCCTCCTGCAGCAGGGCTCGCTCCTCGTCGTCCTCCGCCTGGGCGTCGATCCGCGCCCGGGTCAGGGCTGCGACCGCGGCGGAGAGCTCCCGGGTGAGGGTGTCGAGCTCCTCGAGGGCGGAGTCGGGGTCGATCTCGTCGGCCTCCAGCCGCGCCGTCAGGGCGGTGATCTCCTGCTCGGTGTGCTCGCCCAGGTCCAGCAGCCGGTCGGCGAGCACCTGCTCCGTCCCGGACATCGCCCCGCGCTCTCCGCGCACCGTCCCGAGGCTCTTCAGGGAGTCGCGCAGGGGCAGCAGCTCCAGCTCCCAGCTGCCGCGCCAGCCGCCCATGCGGTGCAGCAGGTCCGCGGCGGCGAGGATCCGGTCGTCGGCAGCGTCCAGGGTCTCGACCTCGTCCTCCCAGCGGCGCACCAGGTCCCGGTCCCGGCCGCGCAGCCCCCAGGAGCGGGAGCGCTCCTCGGCCGCGGGAACCTGCTCCCGCAGCTGCTCCGCCTCGGCGAACGTCTTCGTGTACCGCTCGTGATCCCGCACGACGGCCTGCGCATACGGGGAGGAGTCAGGCAGGGTGCGCCCTGCCGCATCGGTGAGGGCGCGGCGGGCGAGCACCTCGTCGTGGCGGATGCGCGTGCGATCCGCCCTCTCGCGGGCGCCGCGCCGCAGCCCCAGCAGGATCAGCACCCAGCCGCCGGCGAGGACGAGCGCCGCGCCGGCGAGGATCTGCACGGCGGGGCGCTGCCACCAGGGGCGCAGCAGCAGCGCGGCGTACTCCTCGGCGCCGGCCTCGACCGACCGGTCCCAGTCCCCGTCCCGGGCGGGGTCGCGCATGGCGTCCTGGACATCGGCGAACTGCTCCTCCGTGAGCTTCACGTCCTCCCCGCCGTAGCTGCCGAGGAAACGGTTCTCGGGGTCCAGGGCGAGGATCACCGTCCCGTCGGCCCAGTGCGACCCGTCGGCGGAGAGCAGCGAGGGGTCGGAGCTGCGGGCGTGGTCGAGCACCGCGTCGTTCAGAGCCCTGTCATCCGCCGGGTCCAGGTCGTGCTCGGTGACGTCCAGGACGAGCACGATCAGGCGCACCTCGGTGCGGAAGTCGATCTCCGCGAGGCGGTGCTCGAGGATCTCCGGGTCCACGGAGCGGGTGGTGTCGGTGACCTCGACGGAGGCCGGCGGCTCGGCGCGCGCGGGCGCGGGGGCGAGCGCCGCCGGCAGGAGGACGGCCAGGAGCGCGAGCAGCAGCAGGACGGCCCTCGAGGGACGGCGGGTGCGGGGTGCGTCGAGAGCGGCGGAGTACGGACGCGACGTGGACATGAGGCGACCGTAACGGCTCGGCCGGCGGGAAGGGGGACGGCCTCCGCCGGTGTCGCGCCCCTCCTCCCGTCGACCCCCGGAAGAACCCCCGGAAGTCTCCGCGGCCGCTCCCGTCAGCCGCTCCCGTCGGCGTCCCGTGGGTCGCCCGTCGAACTCCCGGACCCTTCACGCCTCGCCCCGTTATGATCGGCACAAGAAACCCTTGGCCCCGCACCGTGCGGGGCCCGACGAGGAGGTACCCCATGCCCGTCTACGAGAACGTCTCCGATCTGGTCGGTCGCACCCCGCTGGTGAAGCTCAACCGCCTGGGCGACGACGTCCGCGCGACCGTCCTGGCCAAGCTCGAGTTCTACAACCCCGCCAACTCCGTCAAGGACCGCATCGGCGTGGCCATGATCGACGCCGCGGAGCAGTCCGGCGAGCTGAAGCCCGGCGGGACCATCGTCGAGGCGACCTCCGGCAACACCGGCATCGCGCTGGCCATGATCGGAGGCTCCCGCGGATACAAGGTCATCCTCACCATGCCCGAGTCGATGTCCAAGGAGCGGAGGATGCTGCTGCGCGCCTACGGCGCCGAGCTGGTCCTCACCGAGGCCGCCAAGGGCATGAAGGGCGCGGTCGAGAAGGCCGAGGAGATCGCGGCGGAGACCGGCGCCGTGCAGGTCAAGCAGTTCGACAACCCGGCGAACCTCGACATCCACCGCCGCACCACCGCCGAGGAGATCTGGGCGGACACCGAGGGCGAGGTCGACGCGGTCGTCGCCGGAATCGGCACCGGCGGCACCATCTCCGGCATCGGCCAGGTGCTCAAGGAGCGCAAGGGCGAGGTGAAGGTCTTCGCCGTCGAGCCCGAGGAGTCCGCGATCCTCAACGGCGGCCAGCCCGGCCCCCACAAGATCCAGGGCATCGGCGCGAACTTCGTGCCCTCGATCCTGGACCGCGAGGTCTATGACGAGGTCCTCGACATCGACGCCGAGACGGCGATGGAGCGCGCCCGCTCCGTGGCCCGCGGCGAGGGCCTGCTGGTGGGCATCTCCTCCGGCGCTGCGATCGAGGCCGCCGCCCGCGTCGGCGCGCGCGAGGAGTTCGCCGGGAGGACCATCGTGGTGATCGTGCCCTCCTTCGGCGAGCGCTACCTGTCCACTCCGCTGTTCGCGCAGTACGCGGACTGAGGAAGGACGTCATGGCCGCCCTGGACCGGGTGATGGGCGTCGTCGCGAGCGTCCGGGAGGACCTCGCGGCGGCGCACCGCCGCGACCCTGCGGCGACCGACGACCTCGCGATCCTGCTGACCTCCCCGGGGCTGCACGCGATCTGGACCCACCGCGTGGCGCACCGGCTCTGGGCGCGCGGGGCGAAGCTGCCCGCCCTCGTCCTCGCCCAGGGAGCGCGCTCGGTGACCGGCATCGAGATCCATCCCGGCGCCACGATCGGCCGCCGCTTCTTCATCGACCACGGCATGGGCGTCGTGATCGGCGAGACCGCTGAGGTGGGCGACGACGTGATGCTCTACCACGGCGTGACCCTCGGCGGCCGGTCGATGGAGCGGGTCAAGCGCCATCCCACGGTCGGCGACGGCGTGGTGATCGGGGCCGGTGCCCGGGTGCTCGGTCCGATCACCCTCGGGGAGGGCGCCCAGGTCGGGGCCAATGCCGTGGTCGTCAAGGACGTCCCGGCCCGGGCGACCGCCGTCGGCATCCCGGCGACGGTCCGCGCCGGCGCGGCGCATCCCGAGGAGCACACCGACCCGGCGATCTGGATCTGATCCGGTGCCGACGACCCGCGGGGCCTCTGGCCTCGCGGGTCGAGCGCGCCCGCCGGGACCGCTGCGCTCAGCCCCCGAAGGGATCGAGGAACGAGGTCCCGCCGACGCGGTGGAGGCGGCGCTCCCACGCAGGCAGCACCTCGTGCGCGTCCTCGGCCAGGACGTGGTCGAACAGCTCCGAGGAGCCGTGCGGCGGGGCGATGTCCACCAGCACAGTCGTCGCCCCGTGCTCCCGGGCCAGCGGCGCGAGCTGCGCCGCGGGGAAGACGACCCCGCTGGTGCCGACGACGACGAAGAGATCCGCACGCCGCGCGAGGCGCAGGGCGAGCTCGAGCTCCGCGGAGGGCAGCTGCTCGTCGAAGAGCACCACGTCGGGGCGGGTCGGCTCCCCGCAGCGCGGACAGTGACCGGGCACGCCGTGGCCTTCGGGGGAGGATCCCTCGCCCGGCGCGAGCACCGCTCGCCAGTCGCAGCGCCGCCCCAGGCACACCGCGTGCAGGGCGCTGCCGTGGAGCTCGGCGACGACCTCGCTGCCCGCGGCCTGGTGCAGCCCATCGACGTTCTGGGTGATCACCGGCGCGCCGAGGCGGGCGATCGCCCGGTGCCCCGGAGTGGGGCCGTGCGCGAGCGCGATCGAGGCCATGCGCCCCCACACGGCCCACAGCTGCGGCAGGGAGCCCGGCAGCAGGGAGGCGTGCATCGCCTGCTCGGTCTCGGGCTCGAGCGCCCACAGGCCCTCCGGGCCGCGGAAGGTGCCCAGTCCCGTGCGGGCGCTGAGCCCGGAGCCCGTGAGGAAGACGACCTCACGGTGCTCCGGTCCCGGGACGAAGGGAGCGGCCGTGCTCACCACTCCTCGTGCTCGCGGGAGTCCCAGGCGGCGTCCTCCCCGAGGTCGAGGGTGGCCAGCAGCGCACGGTCCTCGTCGTCCAGGGAGATCCCCTCGAGCGTCGCGTTGGTGCGCTGACGGGTCGGGTCCTGCGACTTCGGGATCACGACGATGTCCTGGTCCACGGCCCAGCGCAGCGAGATCTGCGAGGTGCTCACGCCGTGCTTCTCGGCGACGCGGCGCAGCGCGAACTGCTCGCCGAGGCCCTCGCGGCCGCCGAGCGGGCCCCAGGCCTGGGTGACGATGCCGTGCTCGCGATGGAAGGCGACGGCTTCCCGCCGCTGCAGGGCCGGGGAGAGCTGGATCTGGTTCACCTCGGGCGCGACGCCGGTCTCGTCGATCAGCTGCTGCAGCTGCTCGGGGCGGAAGTTCGAGACGCCGATGTGCTCAGTCAGGCCCTCCTCCTTCAGCTCGACGAGGGTGCGCCAGGTGTCCAGGGCGAGACCGCGCGACGGGTTCGGCCAGTGGATGAGGGTCAGGGCCACGCGGGGCAGGCCAAGGCGGCGCAGCGAGCCGACCAGACCCTCGCGGGCCTCCGCCCGGCCCTGGTCGCCGCCGGCGATCTTCGTGGTGATTAGCGCCTCGTCGGGGTCCAGGCCGCTGTCGCGCAGGCCCTGGCCGACGGCGGCCTCGTTGCCGTACTGGGCGGCGGTGTCGACGAGCCGGTAGCCGGCGCGCAGCGCCGCCGCGACCGCGTCGGCGCCGCGCGTGCCCTTCATGCCGGAGGTGCCGAAGCCGATCAGCGGGAAGACGGTGCCGTCGGCGAGGGCGGTGGTGGGGATGGACAGCTCGGACACGGATCCTCCTGGATGACGGGAACGGGTGCTCCCAGCGTATCGATCCTCCCGCCCGGATGCTCTGCTAGCGTCCGGCACGACGAGGACGTCGACCCGCGAGGAGAGCGCAGCATGAGCAGCACCGGCACGGCCCCGACCCCGGAGGCGGCCCCCGCCGCGGGCGCCCACGGGGTGCACGACGAGATCTCGCCGCTGCGCACCGTCCTCGTCCACAGACCCGGCCGCGAGCTCGAGCGGCTCACCCCGGACACCCGCGAGGAGCTGCTCTTCGACGAGGTGCTGTGGCGGGACCGCGCCGAGGCGCAGCACGACGAGTTCACCCGCCTCCTGGGCGACCAGGGGGTCGAGGTCCTCCAGCTGCGGGACCTGCTCGTCGACATCGTGCGCGACGCGGGGCTGCGGGAGCACCTGCTCGCCCGCGCCCTCGACCCCGCCGTGCTCGGCGACATCGCCGTCCAGGACCTGCGCGGAGGGCTCGCCGACCTCGAGGCCGAGGCGCTCGTGGACGTGCTGATCGGCGGGATCACCGTCGGCGAGCTGAGGTCGCTCGGGGCGGAGCCGCGCTCGATCGCGCTGCAGCGGGTGGGGGAGGAGCACCTCGTGCTCGACCCGCTGCCCAACCACCTGTTCACCCGCGACACCTCCGCTTGGATCGGCGACGTGGTCTCGGTCGGCGCCATGCGACGCTCGGCCCGGCGGCGGGAGAGCCTCCACCTGGAGATGGTCTACCGCCACCATCCGCGCTTCGCCGGGCCCGGCGGTCCGCGCCGCCTGCTCGGCCGCGACGGCGCCGGGGCGGCGAGCGTCGAGGGCGGCGACGTGATGATGCTGTCCCCGCGCACGGTCGCGATCGGGATGTCGGAGCGCACCAGCGCCGTCGGCGTCGAGCGCCTGGCCGCCGCCCTCCTCGCCGACGACGCGGTGGACCGGGTGATCGCGATCGCGCTGCCCCACCGCCGCGCGATGATGCACCTGGACACCGTCACGACCGTCGTCGACGAGGAATCGATGCTCCGCTTCGGGCCCCTGCCGGCGCTGGAGACCTTCGAGATCGAGCGGCTCGGCGACCGGCTGGTCTCCCGGGCGCGGTCGGCCGACGAGATGGACGCCGTGCTCGCCCGCGGGCTCGGGGTCCCCTCCCTGCGGGTGCTCACCCCGCCGCTGGACGCCTACGCCGCCGCGCGCGAGCAGTGGGACGACGGGTGCAACGTGCTCGCCCTCGCACCGGGGAGGGTCATCGCCTACGAGCGGGCCGCGGAGACCAACGACTATCTGCGCGCCCAAGGGATGGAGGTGCTCGAGTTCGCGGGCGACGAGCTGGGGCGCGGTCGGGGCGGTCCGCGCTGCATGAGCTGCCCCGTCGCACGCGGCTGATCGCCGACGCACCTGATCGTCGACGCGGCTGAGCGCGACGCCCTCAGCGGCGCGTCGGGGGCGGCGGGTCCTCAGCGGTCTGCAGGGTCGTCTCCTGGGCGGGCAGCGGCTCGCGCAGCGAGCGCTCCAGCAGCAGCTGCTGGGTGCCGAACTCCTCGAGCCCCTTGCGCACCGTGAACCCGAGCTTGCGCAGCAGGGCCACGCTGCGCTTGTTGCGGGTCTGGCTGATCGCGATGACGACCTCGTCCTCGAGCTCGCGGCGCGCCCAGTCCAGCAGCGCGATACAGGATTCCGCGGCGTAGCCCAGACCGGTCCACTCGGGCAGCAGCGCGTAGGACAGCTCCAGCTCCCCGCGGTCGTAGTCCAGCGTGATCGAGCCGATCATCGTGTCGTCCTCGGCCAGGGCGAGCACCCAGCGCCCCCAGGTGATGCCCAGCGGCGAGAGCTCGAGCGCCTGACGGGAGGCGTAGTCCACCGCGCCGCCGAGGTACTCGCGGGTGACCGGGTCGGTCATCAGCCGGATCAGCGCAGTGCGGTCGGCGTCGCCCGGCGGCCGGATCACGAGTCGGGGACTGCGGATCCGGACGGGCCACTCGGCGGTGCCTTCCTTCGTCACGACCACCACGGTACAAGCACCGGGCCCGTCGCGCCCGCCGGGGTCCCGCGTCGCCGTGGCGACGGGGCGCGACGAGGACCGCGAGGCGTGTCCGGGTTCGGTATGGTGACTCTGCGGCACATCGGAGTGCCGCCGAGCGTCGGTGCCCGGTCCCGCACCGGGGCTCGCGAGTCGGTCAGGACGGACATTCACGCAGTCCCCGGACGAGTAGGAGCACCATGGTCGACCAGGACCTTCGCAGCACGGCACTGGAGGCGGTCCACGAGTCGCTCGGAGCGACGTTCACGGACTTCGCGGGCTGGCGGATGCCGGTCCGCTACGACTCGGACCTCGCCGAGCACAGGGCGGTGCGCCAGAGCGCAGGCCTCTTCGACCTCAGCCACATGGGCGAGATCCACCTGCGCGGGCCGCAGGCGGGCGAGGCCCTCGACCACGCCATGGCCGGCAAGCTCTCCGCCGTGACCATCGGCCGGGCGAAGTACACCCTGCTCCTGACCGAGCAGGGCGGGGTGATCGACGACGTGATCGTCTACCGCCTCGCCGAGGACCACTTCCTCGTCGTCGCCAACGCCTCCAACGCCGTCGTCGACGGCGAGGAGATCCGTGCCCGCGCCAAGGGCTTCGACGTCGAGGTCGACGATGCCTCGGACCGCACCTCCCTGATCGCGGTGCAGGGCCCCGCCGGCGAGCAGATCCTGCTGGACCTCCTGGCCGCCGAGGACTCCGGCGTCGAGGGCGTCACCGCCGAGGACATCACCTCGATGAAGTACTACCGCTTCGCCGAGGGCACCTACCGCGGCGGCGACCTGCTCGTGGCACGCACCGGCTACACCGGCGAGGACGGCTTCGAGCTGTACGTCGGCGACGACTCCGCCGAGGAGCTCTGGAAGGCACTCACCGCCGTCGGCGGGGACTGGATCGTGCCCTGCGGCCTCGCCTGCCGCGACACCCTCCGCCTCGAGGCCGGCATGCCGCTGTACGGCAACGAGCTGAGCCGGGACCTGCTGCCCGCCCAAGCGGGCATGGGCCGCATCGTCGCGCTCTCCTCCAAGGGCGACTTCGTCGGCCGGGAAGCCACCGAGGCGGCGCAGACCGAGGGCCTGCCCGTCCTGGTGGGCCTCGCGGCCGAGGGCCGCCGGGCCGCCCGCGCCGGCTCCGCCGTCCGCGACGGGGCGGGGAACGAGATCGGCGCCGTCACCTCCGGCGTGCTCTCGCCGACCCTCGGCCATCCCATCGCGCTGGCCTACATCGACCCCTCCCACCGCGAGGTCGGCACCGAGCTGGTGGTCGACGTGCGCGGCAAGGACCTGCCGGTCCGCGTCGTCGAGACGCCCTTCTACCGCCGCGGCTGAGCGGCTCCGAGTTCCCCGACCGTCCCCAGGAAGGACCACAGCAATGTCCGCAGAACTCCTCTACAGCAAGGACCACGAGTGGGTCCGCGTCGAGTCCGACGGCGTCGCCGTCATCGGCGTGACCGACTTCGCCGCCGAGCAGCTCGGCGACGTCGTCTACGTCGACCTGCCCGAGGCCGGCTCGGAGATCACCTCCGGCACCGAGATGGGCGAGATCGAGTCGACCAAGTCCGTCTCCGACCTCTTCTCGCCGATCAGCGGCACCGTCTCCGAGACCAACCAGGCCGTCGTCGACGAGCCCGAGCTCGTGAACTCCTCGCCCTTCGAGGAGGGATGGCTGATCAAGGCCACCTTCGAGGCGCTGCCCGACGACCTGCTCAGCGCCGAGGAGTACAAGGCCCGCACCCAGTCCTGAGCATGCAGGGGCGGCCCGGTGCCGGGTCGCCCCGCGCCCACGCCACGACCCCGCACCTCCACGTAGAACCTCAGGGACACGCCTTCATGACCGCAACGCCTGCGCTCGATCACGACTCCTTCGTCCGCCGCCATGTCGGCACCGACCCCGGCGCCCAGCGCCACATGCTCGAGGTCCTGGGCTACGAGTCCCTGGACGAGATGCTGCGGGCCGCGGTGCCCTCCACGATCCTGCTGGACGAGGAGGCGCTCGACGCGACCTCCGTCCCCGACGGGATCACCGAGCCCGCCGCGCTTCAGGAGCTCCGCGCCCTCGCGGACCGCAACACCGTGCACCGCTCACTGATCGGCCTCGGCTACCACGGCACCCACACCCCCGCCGTCATCCAGCGCAACGTGCTGGAGAACCCCGCCTGGTACACCGCCTACACCCCGTACCAGCCCGAGATCTCGCAGGGCCGGCTCGAGGCGCTGCTGACCTTCCAGACCATGGTCTGCGACCTCACCGGGATGGACGTCTCGGGCGCCTCCACCCTCGACGAGGCGACCTCCGCGGCGGAGGCGCTGATGCTCGCCCGCCGCGCCGCGAAGCGCAACGGGAACGTCTTCCTCGTCGACGCCGACGCGCTGCCGGCCACCAAGGCGGTGCTGCAGGGCCGCGCCGACGGGCTCGGCATCGAGCTGCGCGAGGTCGACTTCCGCATGGACGGCGCCCCCGAGGGCGACTACTTCGGCGCCCTGATCCAGTACCCCGGCGCCTCCGGCCGCCTCTGGGACCCGCGCGACGCCATCGCCGAGGTGAGGTCCACCAAGGCCGTCGCGATCGTCGCCGCGGACCTGCTCTCCCTGACCATGCTCGCCTCCCCGGGCTCGCTCGGCGCCGATGTCACCGTCGGCACCACCCAGCGCTTCGGCATCCCGCTCGGCTTCGGCGGCCCGCACGCCGGCTTCGTCGCCGTGCGCAAGGGCCTCGAGCGGCAGCTGCCCGGCCGCCTGGTCGGCATCTCCCGCGACGCGGACGGCAACCCCGCCTACCGCCTCTCCCTGCAGACCCGCGAGCAGCACATCCGCCGCGACAAGGCCACCAGCTCCATCACCACCGCGCAGGTGCTGCTGGCCGTGATGGCCGCGATGTACGCCGTCTACCACGGCCCCGAAGGGCTGACCCGGATCGGCCGCACGGTCGCCGACCGCACCGCCGCCCTCGCCGACCTCCTGCGCCGCAGCGGCTTCGAGCTGGTCGCGGAGTCCTTCTTCGACACCCTCGAGGTGCGGGCCACCGGCACCGCCTCCGACATCGCCGCCTCCCTGCGCGAGGCCGGGTTCCTGGTCCGCGTCCTCGGCGACGACGTGGTCCACCTGTCGCTGGACGAGACGATCACCGCCGCGGACCTGCAGGCGATCGCCGCGGCCTTCGCCCCGCACGCCCCGACCCCAGGCCAGGAGCTCGCCGAGGTCGGCTCCGGCGCCAACTGGGACGGCCTGGTGCGCGAGGACCCCTTCCTGCGCCACCCAGTGTTCTCCTCCTTCCGCTCCGAGACCGCGATGATGCGCTACCTGCGCCGCCTCTCCGACCGGGACTTCGCGCTGGACCGCGGCATGATCCCGCTGGGCTCGTGCACGATGAAGCTCAACGCCGCCACCGAGATGGCCGGCATCACCTGGGCCGAGTTCAACGGGATCCATCCCTTCGCCCCGGCCGAGGACGTGACGGGCTATCTCGACCTCATCACCCAGCTCGAGACCTGGCTGACGGACCTGACCGGCTACGACACGGTCTCCCTGCAGCCCAACGCCGGCTCGCAGGGCGAGTTCGCGGGCCTGCTGGCGATCCGCGCGTATCACGCCTCCCGCGGCGAGTCCTCCCGCGAGGTGTGCCTCGTGCCGAGCTCCGCCCACGGCACCAACGCCGCCAGCGCCGTGAACGCGGGCCTGCGCGTCGTGGTCGTCGCCTCGGACGCGAAGGGCAACATCGACCTCGACGATCTGGGGCAGAAGATCAAGGACCACGGCGACGAGCTCGCCGCCATCATGATCACCTACCCCTCCACGCACGGCGTGTACGAGGAGGAGGTGCGCACCGTGTGCGAGCTGGTGCACGACGCGGGCGGCCAGGTGTACGTGGACGGCGCGAACCTCAACGCGCTGCTGCAGGTGGCGCGCCCCGGCGAGTTCGGCGGCGACGTCTCACACCTGAACCTCCACAAGACCTTCTGCATCCCGCACGGCGGCGGCGGCCCGGGCGTCGGCCCGGTCGCGGCGAAGGCGCACCTGGCGCCGTTCCTGCCCGGCCACCCCGAGATCCAGCGCGAGTCGCACCCGGTCGCCGGGGCGGGGGAGCAGGTCCACGGCGGCGCGCCCGTCTCGCAGGCACCCTACGGCTCGCCCTCGATCCTGCCGATCACCTGGACGTACATCCGCCTGATGGGGCCGGACGGGCTGCGCCACGCGACCGCCTCGGCGGTGCTCGCGGCGAACTACATGGCCCGCCGCCTCTCCGAGTCCTACGAGATCCTTTACACCGGTGAGAACGGGCTGGTCGCCCACGAGTGCATCGTGGACCTGCGCCCCTTCACCGAGCGCACCGGGATCACCGTCGACGACGTCGCCAAGCGCCTCATCGACTACGGCTTCCACGCCCCGACCATGTCCTTCCCCGTCGCGGGGACGCTCATGGTCGAGCCCACCGAGTCCGAGGACCTCGCCGAGATCGACCGCTTCGTCGAGGCGATGCTGATGATCGCGAAGGAGGCCGACGAGGTGCTCGCCGGCACCTGGCCCGCCGAGGACAACCCGCTGGTGAACGCGCCGCACACGGCCTCGTCGATCGCGACGGGGGAGTGGACCCACCCCTACTCCCGCGAGATCGCCGTCTACCCCGGCTCCTGGACCGCGCCCGAGGACGACTCCGTCCACGACAGCGCCCAGATGCGGATCCAGTCGAAGTACTGGCCGCCGGTGCGTCGCATCGACCAGGCCTGGGGCGACCGCAACCTGGTGCCCACCTGGCCGCTGGACTGACCTCGGCCGATCCCGCCCCTCGCCCGCCCGGACCGCTCCCGCAGCCCGGGCGGGCGTGTTCGTGAACTGCTGTGACGGCCCGGCTCGTGTCCGGGCCGCCCCTGCTCCTAGGCTCTGCCCATGACCGAGATCCTCACCACCCACGCCGGCTCTCTGCCCCGCAGCCCGGAGCTCATCGCCGCCAACGCCGCCCGCCCCGTCGGCGAGGACGGACTGACCCCCGCGCCCACCGACGAGTTCCGCGAGGTGCTGCGCCAGGCCGTCCTCGACGTCGTCGCGAGGCAGCGCGAGATCGGGATCTCGATCCCCAACGACGGCGAGTACGGGCACCTGATGGGCTCGGCCGTGAACTACGGCTCCTGGTGGTCCTACATCTTCGACCGGGTCAGCGGCCTGGAGATCACGGGCAGCGACCACTTCTCCTCCGAGCCGGTGCGCTCCACCCCCGGGAACGTGCGCCTGACCACCTTCCCCGATCGCCGGGACTGGACGCTCTTCGCGGAGGCGTACCAGGACCCGACCTCGGGCATCACCGTCGGCTCCCAGCCCACCTTCCCCGCCGCGACCTCCGCGATCGCCTACTCCGACACCGGTCGCGAGCTGGTCGCGCAGGACGTGGCGAACTTCCGCGCCGCGCTCGACTCCGCCGGCTTCGCGAACGGCTACCTCGCCGCGCTGTCCCCGGGCTCCGGCTCCCGCATCAACGACGACCAATACGGCGACGAGGACGCCTTCCTCGACGCCTGGGTCGAGGTGATGCGCCCCGAGTACGAGGCGATCGCCGCCGCGGGTCTTACCGTGCAGATCGACGACCCGTCTATTGCCGAGAACTGGGACCAGATCAACCCCGAGCCCTCCGTCGCCGACTACGTCGAGTTCACCCGCAAGCGCGTCGACGCCGTCAACCGGGCGCTGGTGAACGTGCCGACCGAGCAGACCCGCTTCCACCTGTGCTGGGGCTCCTGGCACGGCCCGCACACCACCGACATCGAGTTCCGCCACATCGCGCCGCTGCTGCTCGAGATCGACGCGAAGTACTACTCCTTCGAGGCCGCCAACGTGCGCCACGAGCACGAGTGGACCGTATGGCAGGACCTCGAGCTGCCGGAGGACAAGGTGATCGTCCCCGGCATCGTCTCCCACGCCACCAACGTCGTCGAGCACCCCGAGCTGGTCGCCCAGCGACTGGAGCGCTTCGCGCGGATCGTCGGCCCCGAGCGCGTGATCGGCTCGACCGACTGCGGACTCGGCGGGCGCATCCACCCGCAGATCGCCTGGGCGAAGCTCGCCTCGCTCGTGGAGGGCGCGGCCCTCGCCTCCTCCCGGCTGTGAGGCCGGCGCGACGCTGAGCCCCGCGGGGTCCTGATCGGAGGCGGTCGGGACCCCGCCTCCGGGCCCTCGAGCGGGGGCGAGAGTTCACCGCCTGGTCGACGACACGTCACGCCCCGGTGGGGCCGCGGAGACCCGGGCGGCGGATCATCGGGGGCGTGAGGATCCTCGTCGTCGCCGAATCGTTCCTGCCGCACATGAACGGGGTCACCAACTCGGTGCTCCGCGTCGTCGACCACTTCGCCTCCTCGGGCGATGATCTCGGGATCATCGCCCCGAAGTGGCCCGGGGCCGACAAGCACCTGCGCACCTCCTGCGGACGCAGGGTCCGGGTGCGCCGCATCGCCTCCGCCCCCATGCCGGGCTACACCGAGGTGCGCATCGCCACCACCAGCGCCGCCACCCTGCGCCGTCGCATCGACGAGTTCGCGCCCGACGTCATCCACCTCGCCTCGCCGATGATCCTCGGCGGCCGCGCCGTGGTCGCGGCGCAGAAGGCCGGGGTGCCGACGGTCGCCGTGTATCAGACCGACATCCCCGGCTACACGGCCCGCTACGGCATGCCCTTCCTCGAGAACGCCTCCTGGCAGCTGCTGCGCGACGTGCACAACCGCGCCACCCTCAACCTCGCCCCGTCCACCGCGACCCGCGACCAGATGCTCGAGCACGGCATCGAGCGGGTCCATCTGTGGCGGCGCGGCGTGGACACCTCGCTGTTCTCCCCCTCGCTGCGCAGCGCGAAGCTCCGGGCCCGCTACGCCGAGCCGGAGGAGAAGCTCGTGGTCTACGTGGGCCGGCTCGCCCCCGAGAAGCAGGTCGCCGATCTGCGCGTGCTGCACGACATGCCCGGGGTGCGCCTGCTGGTCGTCGGCGACGGCCCCGAGCGGGACGCCCTGCGTCGCGACATGCCCCGGGCGCGCTTCGCCGGCTTCCGCTCCGGCACGGACCTCGCCGCGCACGTCGCCAGCGCCGACCTCTTCGTCCACCCCGGCGAGCTCGAGACCTTCGGGCAGACGATCCAGGAGGCCATGGCCTCCGGCCTGCCCGTCATCGCACCGCGCCGCGGGGGACCGGTGGATCTGGTCACCCCGAGCCGCACCGGCTGGCTGTACACCCCGGGGATGCTCGACGAGCTCCGCGACCGCGCCGCGGACCTGCTCTTCGACGACGCGAAGCGCGAGGCCTTCGGCACGGCGGCGCTGGAGTCCGTGCGCAAGCGCACCTGGCCGGTGCTCAGCGAGCAGCTGCGCGGCTACTACCGCCGGGCGATCGAGGAGCACGCCGGAGTGCCCGCTCGCTGAGCCGCCGTCACATTCCGCCACACAGCTCGCGGGGAGGGGCTGCCGCGGGGTGGACTGAGTCCTGTCGCCGATCGGCGGCACGTGACCCGGCTCCACTGCGGAAAGGACAACATCATGGCGCAGCGCACTCGTCGCCCGCTCATCGGCGTGACCGCGGGGACCCGCACCATGATGTCCGGCGCCTGGGAGGGTCACGACGCCGTCGTCGTCAACGAGCACTACGTCCGCGCACTGCGCGAGGCCGGCGCCCGGCCCGTGATCCTCTCCCCGCAGGACCCCTGGACCGAGGAGGAGCTCCCCGAGCTCGACGGCCTCGTCCTCACCGGCGGCACCGACCTCGACCCCGCGGCCTGGGGCGAGGACGCGCTCGGGACCGACATGACCCCGGACCCCGCCCGCGACGCCTTCGAGACCGCGCTCTACCGCACCGCCCGAGAGGTCGGCGTGCCCGTGCTCGGGATCTGCCGCGGCCTGCAGATCATCACGATCGCCGAGGGCGGCCGGCTGCACCGCCACCTGCCCGAGGACGTCCCCGCCCACCCGACCACCGGGCTCGCCCCCACTGCGGTCGACGTCGAGATCGACGCGGCCAGCGACCTCGCCCTCGCCCTCGGCACCTCGGCCCGGGTCACCGCCTTCCACCACCAGGGCGTGCGCGAGGTCCGCGGCGACCTGCGCATCGTCGCCCGGCACGCGAGCGGCCTCCCGCTCGCGGTCGAGGCCGCCTCGGGCACCGGCGTGATCGGGGTGCAGTGGCATCCCGAGATCGACGGCGAGGCCGGCGCCGCAGTGTTCGAGAGCCTGCTCACCGCGATCCGGCACCGGGACGTGGCCGCGAGCAGCCGCGCACTGGTCTAGGATGGTCCTGGTCGCCCGCGCCTGATGACGGGCGCCGTGGACGCCGCACCGCCGGTCGCGGACCGGCAGAGTCAGGAAAGAAGGCAGCATGAGCAACGAGCACGTCGCGGACACGAGCCGCGCGCGAGTGCACGAGGACGAGAACATGACCTCGAAGGGCAACAACGTCGTCCTGTCGGTGGTGCTGTTCCTCGTGCTGTTCGGCCTGTTCGCCGCCGGCCTCTATGTGATGGCGATGTTCACCGCCGCGACCTTCATCGCGGGCCTGGCCATGTGCCTGGTGGCGCTGTTCGTCACCTTCGACCTGGTGCCGCGCTTCCTCACCTGAGCCCCCGCTCCTCAGCCTCCACCGTGCCCGGCAGCCCTCGCGGCGGCCGGGCACGGTCGTGTCCGGGGACGCTCCTGCCCGGCCCGACCGCCAGGGAGAGCCCCCGCGAGGACCTGGCGTGACGCAGCCCCCGTCGTGACGGACAATGGTGCGTCGTGAACGCTCACTCCTCGTCGGCCGACGACGCCCTCCGCCCCGCCGTGCCGCGTGACGCGATGCTCGCGCGCCGGGCGGTCTCGCTGATCTTCTTCCTCAACGGCGCCTCCTTCTGCGCGATCCTGCCGCGGTATCCCGAGCTGGTGGAGTCGATCGGGCTGAGCAACACCGCCTTCGGCCTCGCGGTCGGGCTGGGGCCGCTCGGCGGACTGCTCGCGGGGCTGTTCGCCGCCCGGCTGATGTCCCGCTTCGGCTCGGCCCGCACCTCCGTGTCCTTCCAGCTGCTCGCCTCGACCTCTCACCTGGCGATCTACGTCTCCGGCTCCTGGCTGTGGCTGACGGCCGCGCTGCTGCTGGCCCAGGCCGCCGACGCGCTCACCGACATCTCCATGAACGCGCACGGCATGCGGGTCGAGCGCCGCTACCGGCGCTCCATCATGAACAGCTACCACGGCTGGTGGTCGCTCGGCGCGGTCCTCGGCGGGCTGCTCGGCGCGGCCTCCGCACAGGTCGGACTGCCGCTGTGGGCGCAGGGCGTGGCGGGCCTGATCGTCTTCGGCGCGCTCGTGCTCGGCTCCTACCGGTTCCTGCTCCCGGGCGACGACTCGACCGAGCGCGCGCCGACCGCCGCGACGGAAGGTGCCGGTGGGACGTCGAGCGACTCCCCGGCGGGTCCGTCGGCCGCCTCCGCCGCCGAGGTGCCGCCGGTCGCGCCCGCGGGACGGCGCATCGCGGGGATGGGCCTGCGCTCGCTGGGGCTCGTGGCGGCGCTGGGCATGGTGCTCGTGTTCGCGGGGTCGACCGAGGACGCCGGCAACACCTGGGGCGCGCTGTTCATGCGCTCCACCTTCGAGGCGACCCCGTTCCTGGCCGGCATGGCCTTCGTCGCCCTCCAGGGCGCCCAGACGATCGGCCGCTTCACCGGCGACGCGATCGTGGACCGGCTCGGCGACCGCGTCACCGCCCGCGTCGGCGCCCTCATCGCCCTGGTCGGGATGAGCATCGCCCTGCTGCTGCCCAGCCCGGCGACCGCGCTGCTCGGCTTCGCGGCGGCGGGCTGGGGGATCGCCACCCTGTTCCCGGCGGCCTTCCGCACGGCCGACAACCTCCCGGGCGTGCCCTCCGGCGTCGGCATCACGGTGGTGGGCTGGTTCGCACGGCTCGGCTTCTTCCTCACCCCGCCGCTCGTCGGCGCGCTCGCGGACGCGCTGACGCTGCGCTACGCGCTGTGGCTGGTGCCGATCTACGCGCTGGGAATCCTCG
Source organism: Brachybacterium sp. SW0106-09 (assembly GCF_001293905.1). Lineage (NCBI taxonomy): Bacteria > Bacillati > Actinomycetota > Actinomycetes > Micrococcales > Dermabacteraceae > Brachybacterium > Brachybacterium sp. SW0106-09. Next base: position 10,879 of record NZ_BCAK01000058.1, on the reverse strand, counting down.
CGTTCTCCGGCGTCCTCTCCACCCGCCGGACCGCGGCGCAGGGCTGACGATCCCGGGGTCGGGGCGCGGCGAGACGGCGGGGAGCCGCGAGGAGGGGCCGGTGCGGGGTCGGACGGACGGGGCGGGAGCTCGCCGATCAGATCCGGTCGACGTTCCCCGCGCCCTCACGGGCGATCACGGGCTCGGACCCGGTGAGGTCCACGACGGTGGTCGGCTCGATCCCCACCTCGCCGGAGTCGATGATCACGTCGACCTGCTCGCCCAGCAGATCCTGCACCACCCAGCCCTCCGAGGGCGGGTCCTCCTGCCCGGGCAGCAGCAGCGTCGAGGACAGGATCGGCTCGCCGAGCGCCTCGACCAGCGCATGGGCCACCCGGTGATCGGGGATCCGCACCCCGACGGTGTGCTTCTTGGGATGGGCCATCTTGCGCGGCACCTCCCGGGTCGCGGGGAGGATGAAGGTGTACGGCCCCGGGGTCGCGTTCTTGACCAGGCGGAAGGTCGGGTTGGAGACCAGCACGTACTGCCCCAGCTGGGCGAAGTCCGCGCAGACGAGCGTGAAGTGGTGGTCCTTGCCGACCTGGCGGATGCGACGGATCCGCTCGAGGCCGTCCGCGTCCCCGAGACGGCAGCCCAGCGCGTAGCAGGAGTCCGTCGGATAGGCGATCAGGCCGCCCTCCTCGAGCGCGGCGACCGCCTGCTCGATCAGGCGGGGCTGCGGATCCTCCGGATGGATGTCGAGATACTTCGCGGAGCGACGTGATCTGGCCATGCCCGATGGTACGCCCGCACGGAGCGGGCGGGGCGGTCCCGCGCGGGCAGGGCGCGCGTCGGGGCGGGCACGGGCCGGGTCAGGCGACGACCACGAACTCCCGGCCGATCCACTTGGTGCGCCGCAGACGCACCACCGCGCTGACCGGGAGCGGCCCCATGATGTGCGGGTAGCCGCGGCCCTTCCCGTCGACGTCGGCCTCGATGTCCACGGCGATGCCGGCCGCCTCGACCCGGCCCACGTCGATCTCGAGGATCACGAGGTCCGAGGGGCGGTCGGGGTAGATGCGCTTGGCGACCTTCGAGACCTGCTCGGGCCAGGAGGCGTGGAGGAAGCCCTCCTCGGCGAGGTCCCTGCCGCGGGTCGCGCGGGTGTAGACGCCCTCCGGGACCGCCGCCTCCCAGGCGGCCGACTCGGTGATGTGCCAGATCAGGGGCGAGGGCATGAGCGGCAGTGTACCGTGACCGGCATGGATGAGACCTCCGCCGACCAGGGCGCGGTGCGCCTGGTCCACGACGACGATCGCGACCGCTTCGCCGCCCTCGAGGGCGAGACCGTCGTGGCCGTCCTCGCCTTCGAGGACGAGGACGAGGTGCGCGACCTGCGCTCGACCGTCGTCGCCCCGGACCGCTCGGGGCGCGGGATCGGCTCGGCGATCGTCCGCTTCGCCCTGGAGGACACTCGCGCCCGAGGGTTGAAGGTCCGCCCCACCTGCTGGTTCGTCCGCGGCTTCATCGAGCGTCATCCCGAGTACGCGGATCTGCTGGAGGACCCCGGGACGACCCCTTCGACCACCTGACAGGAGTGACGTTGACCTACTGCATCCTCACCGTCTGCACCGGCAACATCTGCCGCTCGCCCATGGCCGAGTACGCGCTGCGCGAGGCCGTCGAGGCGGAGGGCCTCGCCGGGGAGGTGGAGATCGCCTCCGCCGGCACCACCGGCTGGGAGAGCGGCAACCCGATCGATCCGCGCGCCGGGGCGCTGCTGCGCGAGCACGGGATCGACCCCTCCGGCCACCGGGCCCGACGGATGGATCCCGAGGAGCTGAGGAGCGCGGATCTCGTGCTCGCCCTGGACCACGACCACGTAGACCCGATCCGTTCGGTGCTCGGCGCCGACCGGGCCGCCGAGACGCTGCGCATGGTCCGCGTCTTCGCCCCCGAGCCCGTGGAGGACACCGGCATCCGCGATCCCTGGTACGGCGACGAGAGCGACTTCGAGCTCACCTGGGAGCAGATCAGCGAGGCCGTCGACGGGATCCTCGACCACGTGCGGGCCGGTCTCGAGCAGGGCGCCCAGGACGGGGTCAGGCGGTGACCGCCGCGACTCCGCAGCCCGAAGACCCGGCGGGCGCGGCCCAGGGGGCCGACGGGGGAGCGGGAGCGCCTCGGGGCGCCTCCGGGCCGACGGATGCGCCGCTCGGCGCCCTCTCCACCGCCGCGGCCCTGCGCTCCGGCGAGATCGATCCCGTCACCCTCGCCGAGGCTGCGCTCGACGGCGCCCGCACCGTCGGCGCCGAGGTCGGGGCCTTCGCCCACGTCCTCGAGGAGCTCACCCTCGCCCAGGCCCGCGAGGCGGGGGAGCACCTGGAGGCGGCCCGCACCGACGGCGCCCTCGAGGAGCTCTCCCGCAGCCACCCCCTGCTCGGGGTGCCGATGCCGATCAAGGACCTCACCCAGCTCGCCGGCGCCCCTTTCGAGGCCGGCAGCGCGGCGCTGCGCGGGAACATGGCCACGCGCACCGATGGGGTCGCGCAGCGTCTGCTCGACGGCGGCACCCTCACCGTCGGCAAGACCACGACCCCCGAGTTCGGGATGCCTTGCTACACCGAGCCCGCGACCGGCGCGCCGGCCCGCACCCCCTGGGACCTGCGCCGCACCGCCGGAGGATCCAGCGGCGGCGCCGCCGCCGCGGTCGCCAGCGGCATCGTGCCGATCGCCCACGGCTCCGACGGCGGCGGCTCGGTGCGGATCCCCGCCGCCTGCTGCGGGATCGTGGGGCTGAAGCCGTCCCGCGGCCTCGTCTCGCCCGGACCGTACGGCGGCGAGGGGATGGGGCTGGTCACCGACGGGGTCCTCGCCCGTGAGGTGCGCGATCTCGCGGCGGGCCTCGACCTGATCGCCGGGCCCCGCCCCGGCGACTTCATGCCGGCCCCCGCCCACGAGGGGAGCTATCTCGCACGGCTCGAGCAGGGCGCGGCGCCGCAGGGGCTGCGCATCGGCGTGCTGCGCGAGCCGCTGGCCGCGGACACCGAGGTGCACCCGGCCGCGCTCGCCGGCCTCGAGCGAGCCGTGCGCCTGCTGGAGGACCTCGGGCACAGCACGCAGGAGATCCCCGCCCCGTTCACCCCGGAGCAGTGGACCGCCTTCATGCCGCTGTGGACCGTCGGCGCGGCGAGCATCCCGCTCGAGCCCGTGCAGGAGGGGCAGCTGCTGGAGCTGACCCGCTGGCTGCGCGAGCAGGGCAGGGCATGCACGGGCGTCGACCTCGCCGCCGCGTTCAGCGGGGTGCAGGCCCTCGCCCGCGGCACCCTCGAGGACTTCGCCTCCTTCGACGTGGTGCTCACCCCGTCCCTCGCGGCCCCGCCCGCGTTCCCGGAGACGCTCCAACTCGCCGACGGCGCCGAGGACTTCGCCGCCCAGTGCGCCTTCACCCCGTGGACCAGCACCTGGAACATGCTCGGCACCGCCGCGCTCTCGGTGCCGCTGCACCGCGAAGCGGTGGACGGCGTGGAGCTGCCCTTCGGCGTCCAGCTCGGCGCCACGCGGCCCGGCGACGAGCCGCTCCTGCTCGCCCTCGCCGCCCAGCTCGAGGCGCATGACCCGTGGCCGCTCGTGCGGACGCCGCAGTCCGCATGAGCGACGGGGGAGCGGGTCAGGCCTCCGGGACCGGGAGCCCGTCGGGCCCGACGTCGGTGCGTCTGGACGTGTGGCTGTGGAGCGCCCGGCTGATGCCCACGCGCTCGGCCGCGACGGCCGCCTGCCGCGGCGGCCATGTGCGCCGCAACGGCGAGCCGGTCAAGGCCGCCCAGCGGATCTCCGTCGGCGACGAGCTGCGGGTGCGCTCCCCGGGCCGGGAGAAGATCGTGGTCGTCACGAAGATCCTCACCAAGCGCGTCGGCGCCCCCATCGCGCGCGAGGCCTACGAGGACCACAGCCCGGAGCCGGTCCCGCAGCTCGCCGCGGCGCCGCCCCGCCGCGAGCGGGGGACCGGCCGGCCCACGAAGCGCGAACGGCGCCAGTTCGAGCGCCTGCGCGGCCGCGACCACCACCCCTGGAGCGAGGACGAGCGCTGACCTGTGGTCCTTCACGGCACAGGCCCCGCCCCCGGTCACCGGGGGTGGGGCCTGTGCGCGAGGGCTGTGCCCTGATCGTGTCGGCGCTGCTCAGCGGGCGTGGGAGAGCAGCTCCTGGCGGTTGCTGGTCAGACGCTGCAGCAGGTTCCGCTCGATCTGGACGACCTTCGGGTTCGCGCCGTCGGCCAGGAGGCGCTGACGGATCGAGGCGAGGTCCGCGCTCTCGCGGATGAACCTCTTCATCACGGGCTTCGCGCCGATCTGGGCGGCCCAGCGCTTGCCCTCGCGGCGCCCCTTCCAGGTCGCGAGCATGTCGACCTCCTCATGGGTCAGCCAGCCCTGGTTCGCGTAGTCGCCCAGGCGCACGCGGGTCAGCCGGGACTCGTCCCAGATCAGCACGACGATGAACACCAGGAAGCAGCAGGAGAGGAGGAACTTCGCGCCGTACATGAGCACCGTCATCCCGAGGCCGCCGCCGAGGCCGGCGGTGAAGTTCCACGCCGCGTGCAGCAGCATGCCGGGGATCAGCGCGGGGATGAACACGAGGAAGCCCATGATCGTGCCCCACTTGCGGGCCACGAAGCCGACGATGACGCCGGTGCAGGCGGTGTAGATCGCGTGGCCGAAGATGTTGCCCAGCCCGCGCAGCAGGAACGGGAACAGCACGCCGTAGCCGCCCGCCTCCTCGAGGATCCGGGTGTAGTAGATGATGTTCTCGGTGAAGGCGAAGCCGCCGCCGATCAGGGAGCCGTAGATCAGCCCGTCCAGCGGGCCGTTGAAGTAGCGGCGCGCCAGCAGCATCAGCACGAGCAGGCCCGCGCCCTTGGTGGTCTCCTCCACCAGCGGTGCGCTGATCACGGGGCCGGCGAACGCGACGGCCGCCTCGCTGCCGGTGACCATGTAGACCAGCAGACTGTTGAGGGAGTTGATCCAGTAGCTGCCGAAGGCCGCGATCGCCGCGCCCCAGAACACCGCGATGAGCAGCAGCGGGAAGGGCTGCGGGTCCCATCGGTCGGCCAGGAACATCACCAGGCCGATCACCACCAGGGAGATCCCGGCGAGGAAGGCGGTCACCGGCCACCAGGCCGGGCTCGAGCTCGCGGTGAGCACGAACTCGAGGAAGAAGTAGCCCAGCACCAGCAGCAGGGCGAAGCCGAGCACGATCAGCGAGATCCACACCAGGATGCTCACCGCGGGCAGCTGCGTGGGGTTCTGAGAGACCTGCTGCACCCGACGGGTCTGGGTGGACCAGGCCGACTGCGGCTGGGCGTGGTCGGGGCGCTGGATCTGCGCCGGCGCGAAGCGCGCGGCGGTCAGGCCCGAGGCAGGACGCACCGAGGTGTCGTAGGCCCGGGGATTGCCGTAGTCGATGTAGCGCGGCTGCTGCTGGAAGGACGGTGCCCCGGGCGCGGACTGCGTCGCTCCCGGCCGCGGGCGACCGTTGGGCATGTACTGGCCGCCCTGCGGCGGGTACGGGGACTGGGACATGGAGGCCTCGGTCTCTGGAGGAGGTGCGGGGATGCAGGCGGGGCCGACGCCCCCGTCGGCGTCGGTTCCCCTGGACGGACGGTGCGCGGCTCCGGGTCGATGCTACAGGGGAGACGCGCCGCACACCCGGGCGCCGGGCCGCCTGTGGACGAGCTCGCGTCCCTGCGGCTCGACCACCGCGAAGTTGAGCGGAATAGACTCAACCCTGTCGACGTTGACCCCAACGAGCAGGGATGATCATCCCGAGACCACCGCCCGGAAGGGCCCGCACAGCAGAAGGAGCACCGTGGAGTTCAAGTTCACCACCCGCTCGCAGGAGGCCGTCACCGCGGCAGCGGAGAAGGCCGTCGAGCTCGGCAACCCCCAGATCAGCTCGATGCACCTGCTGTGGGCGCTCGCCGGGCAGGTCGACGGGATCGCCCGCGCCGCGCTCGAGGCCGTCGGCGTCGATCCCCTGGACGTGATCCGTCGCGCGGAGCAGGCGATCGACTCCCTGCCCCGCGTCTCCGGCGGGGGCGCGGAGTCCTCGCCCACCTTCGTCGGCACCGGCTACGACGCCCTCGAGGCGGCGCGCCACGAGGCCGACGCCGCCCACCGCACCTACCTGTCCACCGAGCATCTGCTGATCGGCATCGCACTCGGCAAGGACGCGGCCTCGAGGCTGCTCAGCAGCGTCGGCGCCACCCCACGAGCTCTCCGCGATGCCGTCCGCACACTCACCCCAGGAGATGACCGCATGAATCAGATGGACTCCCAGAACCCCGAGGGCACCTTCCAGAGCCTCGAGAAGTTCGGCATCGACCTCACCGAGCAGGCCCGCGAGGGACGCCTCGACCCGGTGATCGGACGCGACGCCGAGATCCGCCGCGTCGTGCAGGTGCTCAGCCGCCGCACGAAGAACAACCCCGTCCTGATCGGCGAGCCCGGCGTGGGCAAGACCGCCGTGGTCGAGGGTCTAGCCCAGCGCATCGTCGCCGGCGACGTCCCCGACTCCCTGCGCGGCAAGCGCCTGATCTCCCTGGACCTCTCCTCGATGGTCGCCGGCTCCAAGTACCGCGGCGAGTTCGAGGAGCGGATGAAGGCGGTCCTGGAAGAGATCCGCACCAGCAACGGCCAGATCATCACCTTCATCGACGAGCTGCACACCGTGGTCGGCGCGGGCGGCTCCGGCGACGGCTCGATGGACGCCGGCAACATGCTCAAGCCCATGCTCGCCCGCGGCGAGCTGCGCATGGTCGGCGCGACCACGCTGGACGAGTACCGCGAGAACATCGAGAAGGATCCCGCGCTCGAGCGCCGCTTCCAGCAGGTGCTGGTGGGGGAGCCGAGCGTCGAGGACACCGTGACGATCCTGCGCGGTCTGAAGGACAAGTACGAGGCGCACCACAAGGTCACCATCACCGACTCCGCACTGGTCGCCGCGGCCTCCCTCTCCGACCGGTTCATCGCCGGGCGCCAGCTGCCGGACAAGGCGATCGACCTGGTGGACGAGGCCGCCTCGCGCCAGCGCATGGAGCTGGACTCCTCCCCCGAGGAGCTGGACATCCTGCGGCGCCAGGTGGACCGGCTGAAGATGGAGGAGCTCGCGCTCGCCGGGAGCGACGACCCAGGCTCGCTGGCCCGCCTGGACTCCGTCCGCTCCCAGCTCGCCGACCGCACCGAGGCGATGCAGGAGCTCTCCGCCCGCTGGGAGCGCGAGAAGGCCGGGCTGAACCTGGTCGGCGATCTCAAGGCGCAGCTCGAGCAGCTGCGGATGCAGGCCGACCGAGCGCAGCGCGAGGGCGACCTCACTGCGGCCTCGAAGATCCTCTACGGCGACATCCCCTCGCTCAAGCAGCAGCTGCGCGAGGCCGAGGAGCAGGAGGGCCGCGCAGAGGGCGAGGACGAGCGGCCGATGGTCGCCGACCATGTCGGCCCCGATGACATCGCCGAGGTGGTCGCCGCCTGGACGGGCATCCCCGCCGGGCGTCTGATGCAGGGGGAGACGGAGAAGCTGCTGCAGATGGAGCAGCTGATCGGCAGGCGACTGATCGGGCAGGAGCGTGCGGTCTCCGAGGTCTCCGACGCGGTGCGACGGGCCCGGGCGGGGATCTCCGATCCGAACCGTCCCACCGGCTCGTTCCTGTTCCTGGGTCCGACGGGCGTGGGCAAGACCGAGCTGGCCAAGGCGCTGGCCGAGTTCCTCTTCGACGACGAGCGGGCGATGATCCGCATCGACATGTCGGAGTACTCCGAGAAGCACACCGTCGCACGGCTGGTCGGAGCGCCCCCGGGCTATGTCGGCTACGACGAGGGCGGCCAGCTCACCGAGGCGGTGCGGCGACGCCCCTATTCGGTGGTGCTGCTGGACGAGATCGAGAAGGCGCACCCTGACGTGTTCGACGTGCTGCTGCAGGTGCTCGACGACGGCCGGCTCACCGACGGGCAGGGACGGACCGTGGACTTCCGCTCCACGATCCTGATCCTCACCTCGAACCTCGGCGCCCATGCTCTGCAGGATGCGGCGCTGACCGAGCAGGAGAAGCACGACCGTGTGATGCAGGTGGTGCGCGCCTCCTTCAAGCCCGAGTTCCTCAACCGGCTCGACGACATCGTGCTGTTCGACGCGCTCTCCCGCGAGCAGCTCGGCAGCATCGTCACCCTGCAGATCCAGGAGGTCGCGGAGCGTCTGGCCGAACGGCGCATCAAGCTGCAGGTCGACGAGGCGGCCACGCGCTGGCTCGCCGAGGAGGGCTTCGACCCGATGTACGGGGCGCGGCCGCTCAAGCGCCTGGTGCAGAAGGAGATCGGGGACGGCCTCGCTCGCCTCATCCTGCGCGGTCAGGTGCAGGACGGCCAGACGGTCACGGTGACCACTGCGGCCGACGGCGACGGGCTCGTGCTCGGCACGTCTGTCGAGGACGACGTCCCTGCATCCAGAGAGGAATGACCTCGGCACCTCTCTGCGGGATCGAGGTCCCGGTGCGGGCTCAGCCCTGCACCGGGACCTCGTCGTGCTCGGTCAAGCGATCTCGGACTTCGTCAGTCCCGTGAGTTCCAGACGCCGCTGGCCTGGTTCAGGAAACCTGTCGGGCCGAAGGCCGAGAACGTCGTCCACCCGGCGACTCCGCCGCCCGAGGTGATCAGGTTGTCCATCGTGCCTTCGTCCTCGAAACCCAGCAGGTGCGAGATGTCGCTCCCGACCTTCTCGCCGTAGCGCGCGCCGAAGCTCTCCTCCTGGATCTGTCCCCACTTCTCAAAGGGGGAGGTGGCGTCCTCGCCGGGACCGGTGAACTCCTCGTTCGCCATGGATCCGAGAGCCGCGACCGGGTGGGGAGCAGCACCCCAGACGATCTCGAAGCCATCGCCGATCGCTAGGCCGGTCTCGCCCGCGGCGAGGTGCTGGTACATCTCTTCCATCTCGGGGTACACGTTGACTCCGGCGGCGACTCCCTTCGTCAGTCGCCGCGCCCAGGTGGGCAGCTCCCGAGAGTCGCCGACCTTGTCCGCGACCTTGTTGAAGATCTCCTTCGAGACCTCGCGGAACTTCTCCTCGGCATCCGAGGTCTCGTCGGAGCTGGACAGGCCACCGAAGATCCGGCGTATCCGGTCGAGAGGGGTCGGGCCGCCCGGTCCGGCATCGGCACCCGCACCGCCGCCGGACGACGCTTCATCCTGCTCCTCGGCCTCCTGCTCGAGTCGGGAACCACGCTCGGCGACGTCCGATGCGGTCACGTCGGCCTGCTGCACGAGGCACTCGAAGTCGGAGCGGAAGCGGTCGGCGTCCGGTCCCTGCCAGTCGACCGCGCTCACGACACCGGACAGGGTGGTCAGCAGCGTCTCGAGCGAGGTGGCGCCGCGCTCGAAGGCGGTGGCGGTCGCTCGCAACTGATCGGTGTCGGCACCCTGGAAGGTCATGGCGCAATATCATGCCGTGCTGCGTCGCAGCGGTCGATGGGGACTGCTCCCCATGCCGAGCCGGGGCGTCACGACGGAGATGCACGGCTCTGTCCCGCGTGTCAGCCCTGAGGGTCCCAGGGCATCGGCGCGTAGCGACGGCGTGCGTCGTACCAGGTCTCCCCGTCGGTGAGGGTCTCGCGGAAGTCCGTGAGACCCTCGACGTCCTCCCGTACCGTGGCCTCAGCGCTCTGCAGAGCGGCAGCCGCCTCCGGGCTGATCCCGCGGACCGCGTCGGCCCCCTCGCCGAGGAGATCCGCGCCCGTCTCCGCATAGGCCGGGATCGGCGAGATCGTGAGCAGATCCGCGGAGTTCTCCGCGCTGCGGTACAGCCCGCGCTCGCCGGCGCGCGCGGCCGCGGCGAGGTCGCCCTCGCCGACGGCGGCGGTCACCTCGGAACCGGTCTGCAGGACGTTCGCCCAGCTCCGATCCAGGACGCCCGCCAGCTGGCCTGCGGTGGAGCCCTCACCCAGCACCGGTTCGGTCACGGTGTGGGGAACTCGCGCCACGCGGGCCAGGGGCTCGAAGACCGTGCCGCCGGCCGCCTCGTCGAGGCGATCGTTGAGGTGCCCGAGCTCCTCGTGCAGGCCGAGCGCGGTCTGGACGTGACCGGCGACCGGGACGGAGCCGAGGGCGAGCTCACGGTCGCCACGCGCCTCGGCGACGATCTCCGGATCGAGTGCGAACTTCTCACCCTCGGGCAGAGGTCCCGACACTGCGGGCGGCGGAGGGGACGGCATGAAGGGCCCGCCAATCCACGGACCCCAGCCGCCGCCCGGCGTCGGGATCGAGGGCAGCGGATCCAGCGGCTCCGCCGGAGCCATCGGGCCTCCGGCCCACGGACCCCAGCCACCGGGCGGCGTCGGCAGGTCGCGCAGGCCGCGGAGTCCGGGCAGCGGGTCGAGCGGATCCGCCGGTGCCATCGGGCCGCCGATCCAGCGGCCGGGATCCTCGAAGATCCCCTCGCCGCCCCCGTCCCCGGGGAGCTCGGCCCGCACCGCCGCTCCGGGGTCGAGCTCAGAGGCCCGCTCCTGCTCCCACGCATGGCGTCTCAGCTCCAGCGCCTTCGCGCGCAGGTCGGCGCCGGCGGCGAGGCCGTGCTCGGCCATCGTCGCGGTGCGGTGACGGTGGGCGTCGGCGTCCGGACCGGTCCAGTCGACCGACTCGGCGGCTTCGCGCAGCAGCTCGATCAGCTGGATCAGGCGCAGCGCGCCCTCGCGCACCCGCTCGGCCAGATCGTCCAGGGTCTCGGTGTCGCATCCGCAGAAGGTGTCCATGGCGCGAGGCTAGGGATCGCTCGGTCCGCGCCGCCCGGGGCCGGGCCTCGATGTGGACGACGGCCGGGTGTGGAGGAACGGTCGCAGGCCCTCGGCCCTCGGCCCTCG
>NZ_BCAK01000057.1:0-22620 GCF_001293905.1 Brachybacterium sp. SW0106-09 | reverse complement strand
CGGCCAGCTCGCGGCCGCGCAGGTCCGCCGCGCGGGCAGCGAGGGTGTGCTGGCCGGCGTCGACGGCGAGCAGGATCCCGGCCCGCGCGCGCAGGGAGAAGCGGCGGGCGGGGCGGCCCCGCGGGGCGGCGCCGTCGCGCTCGGCGGGGGCCTCCTCGAGCCATCCGGCCTGCTCGAGCTCGGCGCACACGCCGAGCACGGTGGCGCGGGTGAGCCCGGTGGCGGCCATCGCGTCGGCCGCGGTGAAGGCTTCGGCCGCGAGGGCGTGCTGGAGGAGCGCCTGGCGGTTCGCCCGACGCATCAGCTGGGGTGAGCTGACCCCGCGGTCGGCGGACCGCACCTTTCCGACCTGGGACTTCTCCCCGGTTCGCGGCGGTGTTGACATGTCCGGACCACCCCCTCCATACTTTCGATAGGTCGTAAATATAACCTCTAGCGTAACTACCGTCGCATCACTGCGGCGACTCCGCTCCCCTCCAAGGAGACGATGGTGTCATCCTCGATCAGCCGGCACGCGCGGCACGCGCCGACGCGGCCCTCGCGACGCGGCGTGCTCGCCGGCGCGGGCGCCGCCCTCGCCACCTCCGCCCTCTCCGCCTGCGGCACCGGCGGCGGCAGCTCGCAGCTGACGCTCTACCAGTCCAAGCCCGAGGCCATCCCCTTCTTCTCGCAGCGCGCCGGGGAGTTCTCGCAGGCACAGAGCCGGTTCTCGGTCCAGCACGACATCGCCACGAACCTTTCGGCGAGCTTCGTGCGCAACAGCCCGCCGGACCTCGGCTGCCTGAACTACAACCTCGAGATGGGGCGCTTCATGGAGCGCGGGGCGCTCTCGGACCTCTCCGACCTCCCCGTGGCCGGGCAGACCCGCGAGGACGTCGCCGAGCTCGCCGACTGGTATCCCACCTACGAGGGCCGCACCAGCGTGCTCCCCTACTCCGTCACCGCCGCCTCTGTGATCTACAACCGGCGGATCTTCGACGAGCACGGCCTGGAGGTCCCCACCACCTGGGACGAGCTGCTCGCGGTGTGCGAGACGCTGCAGGCCGCGGACGTCATCCCGATCTACGCGACCTTCCTCGACGCATGGACGGTGGCGCAGGGGCTGTTCGACTACACCGTCGGCGGGCTCGTGGACGTGCGGGAGTTCTACCGCCGGATGGACGAGATCGGCGAGGACGTCGGCCCCGACTCCGAGGTCTCCTTCCAGCGCACCCTGCTCGAGCCGATGCAGCGCCTCGGCGAGCTGCTCGCGTTCGTGAACCCCGATGCCCCCAACCGCGGCTACGGCGACGGCAACACCGCAGTCGCCCAGGGCAAGGGCGCGATGTACTTCCAGGGCCCCTGGGCGCTCGGCGAGATCGCGAAGGCCGGCACGGACGTCGAGCTGGGCACCTTCCCGCTGCCGATGACCGACGACCCCGCCGATCTCAAGGTGCGCGTGAACATCGACCTGTCGCTGTGGGTGCCCGAGGCGGCGAGCAGCCCCGAGGGTGCGCGCGAGCTCGCGCAGTTCCTGATGCGGCCCGAGGTGCAGGACCCCTACAACGCGGAGTTCCTCGCCTTCGGCACGAGGACCGACGCCCCGCCCGTCACCGACGACCGCATCGCCGAGATGCAGCGGTACTACGACGAGGGCCGCTTCTACATGGGCGCCTCGCAGTTCATCCCCCGCTCGATCCCGGCGGAGAACTACATCCAGTCGATCGCGGGCGGCGCCGACCCCGAACCGGTCCTGGCCCGCATGGACGCCGACTGGGCCCGCCTGGCCTTCCGGGAGTGAGCGCATGACGACCCCACGACAAGGAGCACCGATGTCGACGACGACACCGACGCGCGAGCCCGGGACCGCGGACGGCGCGGCCTCGGACGCCCCGGCGACCGGGCGCGGTTCCGTCCTGCGCCCCTCGCGCCGCCGCACCGACCCTCTCTACCACCTGTTCCTCCTGCCGGCGCTGGCGCTGTTCACCCTCGCGGTGACGCTCCCGGCCGTGCTCGGCTTCGCCTACAGCTTCACGAACTCGATCGGGTTCGGGGACTGGGACGTCATCGGGCTGCGGAACTACATCGCGATGTTCCGCGACCAGGGGATCCTGGACTCCTACCTGTTCACCCTCGGGTTCGCGCTGGTCACCGTCGTGCTCGTGAACGCGCTGGCGTTCCTGCTGGCGCTCGGGCTGAACTCCCGGATCCGCTTCACCGCGGCGCTGCGCACGATCTACGTGATCCCGATGGTGATCTCGGGGATCGTCATCGCGTTCGTGTTCCAGTACCTGTTCGCGAACACCGTGCCGATGCTCGGCGAGGCGCTCGGCTCCGAGGCGCTGTCGGTCTCGATCCTGGCGAACGAAGACTGGGCATGGGTCGCGATCGTCATCGTGACGGCCTGGCAGTCCATCCCCGCGACGATGCTGATCTACATCGCCGGGCTCGTCACGATCCCTGCCGATGTGTACGAGGCGGCCTCGATCGACGGCGCGACGGGACGGCAGAGCCTGTGGCACATCACGCTGCCGCTGGTCTCCGGCTTCGTCGTCATCAACACGATCCTCGGCTTCAAGAACTACCTCAACGCCTACGACATCATCGTCGGCCTCACCGACGGTGGGCCGGGAGTGGCCACCCGCTCGGTCGCGATGTCGATCTTCCGCGGCTTCGATGGCGGGGACTACGCCTACCAGATGGCCAACGCCATGGTGTTCTTCCTGATCTCGATCGCGCTCGCGGGCCTCCAGCTCCGCCTCACCCGTGGAAGGACGGTGCTCTGAACATGTCGACCGCCGCACCCCTCGCACCCGCCTCGTCCTCCGGCTCGCCTTCGGGCTCGTCCTCGAGCACCGCCCCGACTCCGCGCCGCCGCCGACGCGGTCGGGTGGGCCGCGACCGCGTGGACGTCACGACGACCGCGTTGCTTATCCTCGGCGCGCTCACCGTGCTGGTGCCGCTTTTCGTCACCGTGAACATGTCGCTGAAGACCACCGAGCAGGCGGTCGACGGCAATGCGTTCAGCCTCCCCTCGCCGCTGACCCTGTCGAGCTTCGCGGAGGCGTGGAGCCTGACGAACTTCCCGCGCGCCTTCGCGATCTCGCTGTTCATCACCGTGGTCGCGGTGGCCGGGGAGATCGTGATCTCATCCCTCGCGGCGTACGCGATCGTGCGCAACTGGGACCGTCGGCTGTTCCGCTGGTCGTTCTTCTACCTGCTGGCGGCGATGTTCATCCCGTTCCCGGTGGTGGCGCTGCCGCAGATCCAGCTCACCGGGATTCTCGGGCTGGACAACCCGCTGGGCGTGGCGATCCTGCACGTCGCCTTCGCGATGGCGTTCAACACGCTGCTACTCACCGCGTTCCTGCGCACCATCCCGCTCGAGCTCGAGGAGTCGATGCGGATGGACGGCGCCGGCACCTGGCGGGTGTTCTGGCGTCTGATCCTGCCGCTGCTGGGACCGATGTGCGCGACCGTCGGGATCTTCGCCTTCATCCAGTCGTGGAACGACTTCATGATGCCCTCGCTGATCATCTCCGACCCGGCGCTGCAGACCGTCCCGGTGCTGCAGAACATGTTCCAGACGCAGTTCAGCAACAACTACAACGTGGCCTTCGCGTCGTACCTGATGGCGATGGCCCCCGCGATCATCGTGTACCTGTTCGCACAGCGCTGGGTGATGTCGGGCCTCACCCAGGGCGCGATCAAGTGACCCAGCCCCTTCACCACCACACCCGCTCGACCGGAGGATCCCCCATCGTGACCACCGTCCCCCAGAACCTTCCCGCCGCGCTGCAGGCCGACGCCGACTGGTGGCGTCAGGCCTCCGTCTACCAGATCTATCCGCGGTCGTTCGCGGACGGCAACGGCGACGGAATCGGCGACCTGCGCGGGATCATCTCCCGCGTGCCGTACCTGCAGAAGCTCGGCGTGGATGCGGTGTGGCTGAGCCCCTTCTACCCCTCGGCCCTGGCCGACGGCGGCTACGACGTGGACGACTACCGCGACGTGGATCCGCGGATCGGGACGCTCGAGGAGTTCGACGAGATGGTCGCGGCGCTGCACGGCGTCGGGATCCGCCTGATCGTGGACGTGGTCCCGAACCACTCCTCGGACCGTCACGAGTGGTTCCAGGAGGCGCTCGCCTCGCCGAAGGGCTCCAACGCCCGCGAGCGTTACATCTTCCGCGACGGGCGGGGGAAGGACGGCGAGGAGCCGCCGGCGGACTGGACCTCGATCTTCTCGGGCCCGGCGTGGACGCGGGTGCCGGACGGGCAGTGGTACCTGCACTCCTTCGCGACCGAGCAGCCGGACTTCAACTGGAAGCACCCGGAGGTGCACGAGGACTTCCTGCGCACTCTCGCGTTCTGGTCGGACCGCGGGGTGGACGGGTTCCGGATCGACGTCGCCCACGGCCTGGCGAAGGATCTGACGGAGGTGCTGCCCTCGAAGGCGGAGCTGAAGGAGATGCCGAAGGACGGCACGCATCCGCTGTGGGACCGGGACGACGTGCACCAGATCTATGCGGAGTGGCGCGAGCTGTTCGACCGCTACGATCCGCCGCGCATCGCGGTGGCCGAGGCGTGGGTGGAGACGGCGGAGCGTCGCGCGAAGTACGCGAGCCCCGAGGGCCTGGGGCAGGCGTTCAACTTCGACCTGATGGAGGCGGACTTCGACGCCGCGCACTTCCGGGAGATCGTCACCGACAACCTCGCGCAGTCGGAGGTCACCGGGTCCTCCACCACCTGGGTGTTCTCGAACCATGACGGGGTGCGCCACGCGACGCGGTACGGGCTGCCGCCGCGGGCCGGCAGGGACGTGAAGCAGGGCGCGGAGTGGGTGCTCGCGGGCGGTCCCGAGGACGGCATCGACCGTGCGCTGGGGCTGCGCCGGGCACGGGCGGCGACGCTGTTCGAGCTCGCGCTGCCGGGCAGCGCGTACCTGTACCAGGGCGAGGAGCTGGGCCTGCACGAGGTCGCCGAGATCCCCGACGAGCAGCGGCAGGACCCCGCGTTCTGGCGCACCACGGCCGAGGACCGCGGCTTCGACGGCCTGGGCCGGGACGGCTGCCGGGTGCCGCTGCCGTGGACGCGCACCGGTGAGTCGTTCGGCTTCGGCACGGGCGGTGCGCACCTCCCCCAGCCGGCATGGTTCGCGGACTTCTCGGTGGAGGCCGAGGACGGGGTGCGCGGCTCGACGCTCGAGATGTACCGGGCCGCGCTGCGACTGCGCCGCGAACTGCAGTCCGAGGAGTCGCTGACCTGGGACGAGACTCTCTCGACCGAGGAGGTGCTGGCCTTCGAGCGTCCGGGCGGCTGGCTATCGGTGACGAACTTCGGCGTGGCGCCGGTCGCGCTGCCGGAGGGCGAGGTGCTGATCGCCTCGAGCCCGCTCGAGGGCGGCGAGGACGACGAGATCCTGCTGCCGGGCGCGACGACCGCCTGGCTGCGGCGCTCGGCGGGCTGAGGCCGGCGGACTCTCGCGGCGAGGGGCGATCCCGTGGATGACCTCCCGGATCGCCCCTCGTCGTGAGGGATCCTGCCGGGCGCGGGTGCCTGCGGGCTGTTCTGTCCGGAGGGGCCCGCTGCCCGCACGGGGCGGGTCGGGATCGTGCGAGTGAGCACCTGAGCGCTCATCGGGCGGGTCATGGTGCAGGCCTCCGCGTCCGCGGTCCCGCTGATCCCGCCCTCTTCCCCGTCGGCGAGACCGCTGGTCTCGAGCGGCTCCCCGTCGGATCCGCCGGCGCCTTCCGGCCTGCCCGCCGCTGTCGCTTCCCGTGCCTGCGAGTCGTCGGGCATCACCACGAAGGCGGTCGGCCCGAGGCGCGGGGCCCGTCGGACGACGCTCGCCCCGCTGTGACTCGTCCATTCCACCTGGTGGCCGTCGGCGGCCTGGTCTCCGAGGCGCTCGACGGTCGCGTAGGCGTCCTCCTTGCCGGGGTTGTCGTGTCCGCACAGCCCCTGGCCGTTGTCGAGGCTGGTCGCACCGCCGCGGCTGTGCGGGACGATGTGGTCGTACTGGCGCACTGGCGCGTCGCAGTACGGGGCGCGGCAGCGACCATCTCTCAGGTGCAGGAAGCGCTTCAGGGCCCGCGGGAACTCGCGGGCTCTCGACTCGACGGCGACGATCTCCCCGCGGGCGGGGTGCTGGAACAGCTTCCGCAGCACTGCTCTGATCGAGGGCCCGTCAGGGCCGTAGCGGTCGCAGGCTGGGTCCTCCGGTGCGGCGAGGGCTGCGCGCAGCTCGGCGCGCAGGGCTTCGGCGGGCACCGGGCCGTATCCCTCGATGTACGCCGCGTCGCCGTGCTCGGGAGCGAGCAGGGCCCGGTCGGTGATGATCACGCCGACGTCGAGGGTCTCGAGCTCGAGCCCACTGTCCCGGCTGAGCAGGGTCGCGACCAGCGCATCGGCCATGATCGCGCCGTGGCCTTCCCGGTCCCCCTCGGACCTGCGTCGCTCGGCCTCGAGGGAGAGCCGCTTGTGGACCCGCTTCGCGTCGAGGGCGGGGAGGTGAGCGCTGAGGGTCGCCATGCCGTGCTCGCCCGGGGTGAGGGTGACGTGGCGGGAGCGGCGGGCGATCAGGTGCCGGCTCGCGGCTCCGTCGGGGTCGAGCTCGCCGACGGCGGCCACGACCGCTCCTCGCCAGGCCTTGACGCCGGCGCCCTCCATCTCGGGCAGGCGCTCGTGGAGCACCTGGTCCACGTCGCGGCGCTGCTGGTCGGTCAGCGGGGCGGAGGTGGTGGCCGCGGCATACGCGACGGCAGGTGTGATCGCGCCGCGGCCGAGTGCGGAGAGCATGCGCGGCATGGAGCCGACGAGTCGGCGGGCTGCGGCCAGGCTGGAGCTCGCGGTGGCGGGAGAGCGGTGGGTCGCGAGGGTGATGTCGGCCGAGGCTCGTCGATCGGACTGGCGGATGAGCTGCTCGAGCGGCGGGAGGAAGTCGTCCTCGTGGGCGACGTCGTCCCGTGCCGCGTCGATCCGGTCGCGGAGATGCGCCTCGGCGAAGGCGACGAGGGTGCGGGCCTCGAGCGCCGCGAGGGAGCTGAGTGCGCCGTGGATCATGTCCAGCAGGTTCTTGATCTCCTGCCGCGGCCGAGCGCCGACCTCGAACATCTTCTGCGGGTCGATCGCAAGGGAGGTGAGCAGGTGGTCGACGTCCCCGAGGAGCTCTGCGAGCGCGGACGGACCGCCCGCATGCAGCTCGGCGAGCACCTGCTCCGGAGCGTGCTGCTCCGGGGCGGGCTGCGGGGACGTCGTCGCTGTCATGGCCCCATCCTCCCGCGCACCCCTGACAGAGGAAAGGCCCGACGGAAATTGTGGACAGCGCCGAAGCACGATTCTCCCGACACGGGGAGAAGAGCCCACGACACGTCGGCGCCGACACACTTCGAACGTCTATGACCTGCACGCTTGGATGCACACCGTTCCCACCACTCCCCCGCCTCCCGCACCGACCGTTCCTCCACATCACCGCGAAGCAGCAATTCCCTCCAGAATTCCCTGTGGAGGAACGATCCGTTTTCCGGACCGGCCCAGGCGTCCACACCCTTGCCCCTGCGCGCCCGTCCGGTATCTCATGGGGACCACCGCTCGCCGAGGAGGCATTGATGCAGAAGCTCCCCGTTCCCCAGTCCGCCCAGGCGCCGGCCGACGCCTTCACCGGCTCCGTGCTCCACGAGGCGCTGCGCGGCCCCACGGAGGGGTCCCGCCTCGCGATGGCCCACGTCCACTTCGCGCCCGGCGCCCGCACCCACTGGCACACCCACCCGCGCGGCCAGACCCTGTACGGCACCGCAGGCGTGGGCCTGGTGGTGACGCGGGCGGGGGATGTGCAGACCCTCGAGCCCGGTCGCACCGTCTGGATCCCGCCCCTCGAGGAGCACTGGCACGGCGCGATGGCCGGGACGCGGATGGCGCACATCGCCGCGCAGGAGGCCGACGAGGACGGCGAGACGGTCACCTGGCTCGATCCGGTCACCGACGAGGAGTTCGCCCGCGCGAACGAGGCCGCGCAGGTGAACTGAGCGGCACCGTGCCCGCTCCGGCTCCGCTTCAGGCCCCGGGCTCGACGTCGGCCTCGGCTCGGGCTTCGGCTTCGGCTCATCTCTGAGGACAGGATCCGTCCTTCCACCCGGACACGATCACTGCGTCAGTGCCCCTTGCTCTCCCCTTCGACGACGGAGTCCCCATGAGCGCCACGTTCCAGGTCACCTTCGACGCCCGCGACCCGGGCAGCCTTTCGATGTTCTGGAAGGAGGTGCTCGGCTACGTGCATCCGGGCCCGCCGGGGTTCGACCCGACGACGGGCCATGACGCGCTCGCCGCGTGGGACGAGTTCCTGGACGGATTGGGCGTGCCGGCATCCGAGCGGAACGACGTCTCCGCACTGGAGGATCCCGAGGGGGCCGGGCCGCGGCTGTTCTTCCAGCGCGTTCCTGAGGAGAAGGTCGCCAAGAACCGCGTCCACCTCGATGTGCGAGCCGCGCCCGGCCTCGAGGGTGAGGCGAGGATGGCGGCGCTCGAGGCGGAGTGCGAGCGGCTCGTCCCGCTCGGCGCGACGAGGGTGCGGCGCCACGAGCCCGAACCGCCGATGAGCGGCGGCTTCATCGTGATGACCGACCCGGAGGGCAACGAGTTCTGCCTCGACTGACGCAGGCTGCTCGGCATCTCTTCTGACACTCGTGCCCGAGCCGTCATCCCCCCATCCCCGCATGCGTGCGCCCGCGCCACCCGCGATACCGCTACGCCCGAGAGACTGCACCGTCGCCTCCGCACCCGCGCGACGGCGCCGTCCGAGCGGGCGCACCGGCGTCGTCTCAGCGGAGCCGCTGCACCCGCGCGGCCGCGTCGTACAGAGCACGGTGAGCGGGCCGCAGCGCGGCGTGCTGCGCTGCGGCCGACGGGTGGGGGTCGATCGTCGCCGCCTCCTGTCGGGCGCCGAGCGGGACCAGAGCGTGGTCCAGGCCGAGCGCCTCCGCGGCGACGAGGGCGCAGCCGAGCAGTGCGGCGTCGGTCCCGTCGACGGTGCGCACGGGTCGGCCGGTGACGTCGGCGAGGATCCGCAGCCAGGGCGCGGAGGCGGCGCCGCCCCCGGTCACGGGCAGCGGACGAGGAGAGGACTCGGCCACGGACTCGAGCCCGTGGGCGAGTCCGTGCGCGACGCCTTCGAGCATCGCGGCGTACAGATCGATGCCCCGGGTCCCCGCGTCGATCCCCAGCACGGCGCCGCGCAGGCTCGCGTCCCGGACCGGGAACCGCTCCCCCACGATCGAGGGCAGGGCGAGCAGCCCGCTCGGACCGCGGCCGCGCTCCTGTTCCCGCGCCTCGAGCAGCTGATCGGCCCGGGCCGGGTCCGCGCCGTCGAGGACAGCCTGCCGGGCCCAGTCCGCGGCGGCGCCGGCGGAGAGCAGCGCGGAGATCCGCAGGATCGGGGGCTCGGCGGTCGCCGACGACGCTCCGAGAGCGAGGTGGTGCGAGACGCCGGCGGGTTCCTCACCGGCTGACCCCTCACTGACAGGCCCCGCGCCGGCCGACTCCACGCCGTCGGGCTCGTCCTCGTCGCGCTCCCCGCCAGCGTCCTGTGCCCCCGTCGGCGACGTCCCGGTCCCGGGCAGCACCGAGGCGAGCCATCCGCTGGTGCCGAGGTAGACGTAGGCGTCGCCCGGCGCGAGGCCGACGATCCCGCAGGTCGTGGCGCCCGCATCTCCCGGGGCGAGCACGACGGGCAGCCCGTCCGGCACGCCCAGCAGCGCCGTCGCCTCCGCGCCGGCGTGTCCCACGACCAGACCCGCCGCACCGGTCAGCGCGGGCAGCAGAGCCGGATCGAGCCCGGCGGCGCGGGCGACTGCAGGCGACCAGTCGCGAGTGCGGGCCTGGAGCAATCCCGTCGTCGCGGCGGTCGTCGGATCGCACCAGAGCCCGAGCCCCATCCGCGCCACGAGATATCCGGCCGGGCCGAACACGACGCCCTGCAGGTCCGCGAGCTGTTCCGGGGCCGTGCGGAGCAGGCGCAGGTGCATCGCGGCGCAGCTGGTCGCGTCCTGCAGGTTGCCGGTGAGCGCGTCCCAGGAGACGCCGTCCGCGGCGAGCGCGGCGCGCAGCTCCTCCGCCTCGGCGCCCGCGCGGGTGTCGGAGTAGAGGATCGCGAAGCTCGCGGCACCCGAACGCGGGACGGGGACGAGGTCCTGCATCTGCCCGGTGAGCACGACCGCCGCCACCTCGACGTCGAGCGCCGTGTCCGGCGCGGGCACGGGCGCTGGCGCCGCGCCATCAACCGACGCCTTCGCGTCGGGCGCCGCCTCCAGCAGCTCGACGATCACGGCACGGGCGGCGCGCTCCCAGTCGCGGGGGTCCTGCTCCGCGATCCCGTCGGCCGCGTGGCGGGTGGGGTACGGGGCCTCCGACCGGCGATGGACGGCGCCGTCCAGGTCCAGGAGCGCGCCCTTCGCGGCGGAGGTCCCCAGGTCGAGGCAGAGCAGGTGCGGCATGGCAGTCAGGGTATGCGTGAGCGGGCGGCGCCGTTCCCCGGCGCCGCCCGCTCATCGCACCGCGCGTGTCCGGCTCAGCCCTGCTTGATCAGGGACAGCTCGAACTCGAGCTGGATCTTGTCGCTGACCAGCAGGCCGCCGGAGTCCAGCGGGGTGTTCCAGGTGATGCCCCACTCGCGGCGGTCGAGGCGGCGGGTGCCCTCGAAGCCGGCGCGGACGTTACCGAAGGGGTCGGTGTCGATGCCCACGAAGCGCAACGGGATGCCGACCGAGCGGGTCGTGTCCCGGATCGTGAGGTCGCCGGTGACCATGTAGGCGTTCTCGTCGACCTCCTCGATGCGGGTCGAGGCGAAGGTCATCTCCGGGTGGTTCTCGACGTCGAAGAAGTCCGCGCTGCGCAGGTGCTCGTCGCGCTGCGCGTTGCGCGTGTCGATGCTGGCCATCTGCACGGTGACGGTCGCGGTCGAGGCGTCGGCGTCCTCCCCGTCCACGACGACCCGGCCGCTCACGTCGTTGAAGGCGCCGCGCACCTTCGTGACCATGGCGTGCCGGGTGGCGAAGCCGATGCGCGTGTGTCCGGGATCGATGTCCCAGGTTCCGGTGAGCTCAGCGGTGTCCAAAGATGACCTCTTCGTTCGGCGACGTGCATGTCGTCCAGCGGTGACGCGCTCTGCTGCGGGCCCGTCGGCCCCGGGCAGCGGCCGAGCCGCAGGAGCGGCGGACACGCGTCGATGATCCCGCAGAACATACCACCGACAGGTGTCCGATCACGCCTCGCGAGGGATGGGGCGGACGGTGAGCGTCTGCTGCACCGAGCCGAGCGGTCCCTCCTGATCGTGCAGGACCGAGCTGGTCAGCCCCTGTCCGGTGGGGCCGAAGGAGACGGTGGTGTCCAGTCCCAGCCAGCGGCCCGTCGGCCGGCGCATCAGGTGGATGGTGAGGTCGAGGTTCGGGAACATCCATTCGCGCGGCGTCGCGCGCACCGCGATGCCGTTGGAGGCGTCGACGGGGATGAGGAAGGTGGCGAGCTCGCCGACCTCCTCGCGCTCGATCAGGGGATGCTCGGCGCGCAGCCAGCTGCGGCCGCGTCCGGGCCGCTTCGGCTCGGCGTCGCGCAGGCTGATGCTGTGGATGAAGCCGCCGGTCCAGTCCTCCGCCATGCTCCGCTCGGGCAGTCCCTCGGGTCCGGGCAGCGGCGGCAGCTCGGTGCCGGCGACCTCGGCGGTCTCCTGCGCGGACATCACCCAGCTGCGGGCGCGGAGCGTCTCGCGCCCGGCGATCACGGCGGTGGTCTCGAGCAGCTCGATGGTGCGGCCGGGGCGGAGCATGCGGGTGGACAGCTCGATCGGCCCGCGGCGGAGCTGGCCGAGGATGTCGATGGAGATCCGTCCGAGCACCTTGTCGGGGTCGGCGTGCTGAGCCCGCCAGCGCTCGAGATGCTCCACCAGCAGGGCGCCGACGGGGCTGATGTGCAGCTCGTCGTCGCTCCACGCGCCGCCCGCGTGCTCGCTGGGCAGGTAGGTGTCGGGGCCGACCGGGACGAAGTACGCCTCGGAGCCGGCGGCGCGGTCCTCGCCGATCGCCTCCAGCCCGGCCCCGCCCTGCTGTCCCTGCTCCTGACCTGTCATCCCTCGTTCCTCCCGTCCCCGGTGCGGGGAGCTGCGCTCGATGCCGTCCACGACCGTCCATCTTCCCCGACGGGCGCGGCCGGGGCGGCCGAATCGGCGCGGCGCGCCCGCGCCGAGCGGCGGAACCAGTTCACGAGCGGGCCGGGCACGAAGCGGTCCACGAAGGGAGCGCCGAAGCGCGCGATCACCTCGACGGCGAGGCCGAGGAAGAACGCGACCACCGGCAGCCAAGCGGCCAGGGACATCGAGACGCCCATCGCGCCGAGGAAGCCCATCTCGGCGTCCATCCGCACGTGCACCAGCGCCAGCAGCACCAGCGAGCAGAAGGTGTAGGCGAGCGGCAGCGCCGCCCAGGAGGTGACCTGCGCGATCACGTTCCCGGCCGGGATCTCCCGGTCCCGGTGCCACAGCAGAGCGATCAGCAGCGGCACGAGCAGCGCGATCAGCACCATCGGCAGCCACGCGTACCAGGGCAGGTCGACGAACCACAGGCTCTGCGTGCCGCTCTGCGGCGTGATGCCGCTTCCCAGCCCGAGGTCGCCCACGTCTCCCCGCACGGAGGCGCGCACCGGTACGACCAGCATCCCGAGGCCCGGCAGGAGCGCGAGAGCGGTCGGTCCCCACAGCGGCAGCGCCAGCAGTGCGCCGAGCACGGAGCGTCCCTCCCCGTCGACGATCTGCACGATCGTCCCGGCCGCGAGGGCGAGGAGGCCGACGGGCACGGCGAAGGCGAGGGCGTGGACGAGCACGAGGCGGGGCGCGGCGGCGAGGTCGGCGACCAGCGGCCACCAGTCGGGCTTGCGCATCCCCGCGAGATGGCCGAGCAGGAGCGGCAGGGTGATCAGTGCCCAGGTGCCGAAGAACATGTCGGCCCCGGCGGCGTGCATCGAGAGGGAGAGGCCGTTCGCGGGGTCCTCGATCGAGAACGCGGTCAGGCGTGTGACCAGCAGCGCGACCAGGGCGACGCCGAGACCGGAGAGGCCGGACCACAGGAGCGCGCCGAGCGGCCCGTTGGAGCTCCATCGCCGCTGGGCGGTGCGCGCTGCGAGGAAGGCGAAGACGGTCATCGCCGCGGTGATCAGCAGCGGCAGGCCGCGCCAGCTCAGGGAGAGGCTCCCCAGGAAGCCCATCTGCAGCGCGGCGTCGTAGGAGCCGAAGCTCGCGAGGGCGACCAGCTGGAACGGGATCCCGAGCAGGCCGATGATCCCCGCGAATCCGGCGTCGTCGGTGGCCGGGGCGGCCGCGCCGCCTGTCGGGTCCGTGCTCGCGCCGGTGTCGGCGGTGAGCACGGCGAGGACCGCCGAGACGATCACGACCAGCGCCGCGAGGAGGGCGACGAGATAGGCGAGCGCACCGGTGACGAGGGTGGGCACCGGGGTGCCGATCCCGACCTTCCGCAGCGTGGCGGTCGCCTGCGCGGCCGACAGGGTCTGCTGGCCGGCGACGGCCACGGCGCCGGGAGCGGGCGAGCCGGGGCCGGACGACGGGCCCGGGGCGGAGGGCGCGGAGGATCCCCACGGCCCGGGCGCGGCCGACGGGGCGGAGCCGCTCCACGGCGGAGGCCCGGGCGAGGAGGGCGGAGCCGTCGAGGGCTCCGTCCCCGCCGTCGGCCCCTGCCCCGCCCACGGGGAGGGACCGGCCGACGGAGCAGGACCAGGTGACGGGGCGGGACCGGGCGGCGGTGCGGCTGCGGGCGTGGTCATGCCGTCGCCGTACGCTCCCCCGTCCTGCCCCGTGCCTCCCTGTCCGTGGCCGGTCCCGTTCCCCTGGCCGTCGTCGGGCTGGTTCGGCTGCGACATGCGTGCCCCTCTCACGTGCGTGGTGCGTGCGAGTGCTGCTGCACTCCCCCGCTCGCGAGCCTAGCCGGAGGGGCGGGGCTCAGAAGCCGTTGTATCGGTAGGCGTTCTGGTTCCAGAAGTCGGTGCCCCAGGTGTGGGTGCGCGCGACGCCGCCGACGCCGCCGGCCTGCTCGATGACGGTGAAGGAGGTCTTGGAGTCGTCGGTCCAGCCGGTGAAGATGACGACATGACCGGCGGCGCCGCCGGAGCCCGGGCCGAGATTGCCGATGATGTCGCCCGGCTGCAGGTCGTCCTTCGGGATCTCGGTGAAGTGCTCGGTGAGCGTCACCGTGGAGTAGCTGGTGTCCAGGCCGTACGCCATCGAGACGAAGCCGGAGCAGTCGGTGCGGTACTGGCGGCCGTCGGGACCGTTCGTGTACGCCTCCATGGAGTAGGGCACGTTGCGGTCCACCCAGGTCTGGCCGCGGTCGAGCACCTCCTGGCGGTCGGCGGAGAGGCCCGGGTCCTCGGGGGCGGGATCGCCGCCGCCGCACTCGCCGAGGCCGGCGGCGTCGGGGACGGTGACGTAGGCGCGGGAGATGTAGCCGTCCACGCCGTCGTAGCTGACCTTGGCCCAGTACTCGCTGGCGTAGGTGCCTTGCACGGCCTCCCCCGCGGTCTGGCACTCGAGGTCGAGGGTGGTGCCGGCGGGGATCGTGCCGAGAGCGGCGGAGCCCGTGCTGGTGCCGGAGCGGATGGTGAGCTGGTCGGTGGTGGTGCCGGGTGCGGCAGCCTGCGCGGGCTGGGCGAGCACGGCCATGCCCGCGACGGCGAGCGCCGAGGCCGCGGCCCCGCCGGCCAGTCGGTGCGTGAGCTTGGTGGTGGTCATCGTTCTTCGTCCCCTCAAGGATCTCGGGTGCGTCGGACGGCGCCGTCGCCGGATCGTTCCCCCACGTCGGCACCCTCGAACCTAGGCACGGCGCGACGCGGGTCACAACCTTCGGGGCATGGGGAGAGGTGCCCATCGACCTCGGAGGCCGACGGGCATAGGGTCGCGCGCCCGCGTGGCAGGAGCCCTCGGGGAGCGTCGAGGGCCGGGCCCCGACCCCGTGATCGCATAGGTCAGCGCACGGGCGGGGCGCTCTCTCCGGCCTGTGCGGTGATCTCGTCGACGATCGCCTGCACCGCGAGGGTCTGCGCGTGGAAGCGGTGGTCGACGTCGTGCGCCTCGACGAGCTGAGCGAAGACCTCCAGCTCGCCGGCCATGGTGTCGCCGGGGCGCCGCGCCGGGACGGACATGAGGGTGCGGGTGCGGCCGTCGCGGTAGTGGAGGCCGATCTCGGACGGCTCAGCGATCTTGTCGATGGTCATCGTCGCGTCCTCGCCCTCGATCACACTGGGGGTGACACCGTGCGTGACCTTCGAGTAGCGGCAGGTCACGACGGTGCTGGTGCAGTCCAGCAGCACAGTGGCGCTGGCCTGGAAGTCGTTGGGAAGGCTGAGCGTCATCGCGGCGGTGCGGCGGGGGGCGCCGAACAGCTGGACGGCCGCGTGCAGCGGGTAGATGCCCACGTCCGCGAGGGCGGAGATGCCGAGCTCCGGGTTGAAGGCGTTCAGGACCGTGCCGGAGCGGAAGGCGTCGTAGCGGCTGGAGTACTGGATCATCTCGAAAGAGGCGCTCCAGATCCGGCCGAGCTCCGGCAGGTGAGCACGGATGGTCTCCATCGCCGAGTCGTGGATGTGGCGCACTGCTTCGAGCAGGACGCGGTCCGCCTTCTTCGCGGCCTCGACCAGCTCCTCCGCCTCGGCCAGGTCCACCGCGAGCGACTTCTCGCAGAGCACGTGCTTGCCGGCCGCGAGCGCCTGGCGCACCTGGGCGGCGTGCGCGGGGATGGGGCTCGCGACGTAGACGGCGTCGATCTCCGGATCCGCGAGGATCGCGTCGAGGTCATCGCTCCAGGCGGCGATGTCGTGGGAACGCGCGAACTCCTCGCCCCGCTCCTGCGAGCGCGAATACACGATCGCGGGCTCGGCGATGCCGGAGTCGTGGCAGGTCCTGGCGAACCATCCGCTGATCCGACCGGTGCCCAGCAGCGCGAATCGCATGACGTGTCCTCTTCGTGTCGGTGGCGCGGTGGCCGTGGGGCTCAGGAGCTGCTGGCCGACGCGGTGTCGCTGCGCGCGAACTGGCTGCGAGCCACGGGAGTAGAACGGTATCCGACTCCTCCGATCGCTCGCCCTGTGGGCCGCCGTCGTGATCGTCGAAGGGCGACTCGCGACGAGCCGGCCTCGAGCGCGGGCGCGCTCCTCGGCACGTCGGTCGGACTCGGCGATCAGGGCGGTCCCCACGCCTCTCCCCCGATGCTCCGGCCGGACCTGGAGATGGCAGATCTCCACGGCGTCGGGATGCGCGACTCGCCCTTCGGCGCCGACGAATCCGGTCCACCGGATCACCGCGGAGCCGAGGGGCTCACCGTCGCGCCATGCCACGAGGTAGTCCGAGGAGCCGTGCGCCGCATTCGACGCATGCGCTTCGTGGACGCCTCCCGGGACGGGCCACTTCTCGGTCAGGACCGTCAGATCTGCGGCGGTGCAGGGGCGGCTGTCCATCGGGCCAGTATGGACACTCGCAGGACGTCGGCGGGGCCGCTCGGGACCCGCGGCGGGCGCCACGGCACAGCAGGACCGTTCGCTGAGCGATTCCGCGCGACCTCGATCGACACGACGACGGCCAGCGGAGTCACGGGGAGGTACACGATCACCGGCGCTGCATCGCGCGTCGGCCCTGTCGGCATCATCGTGCCGCCTCTCGAGCGTTCCCGAAGACGCCGCGGAGGAGAGTGCTCCACGACGCGAGGTGGATTCGTCACCCGAACGGCCGTAGGAGCACGCTCTGTGGATGATGTCTCTCCCCAGAGCATCGGATGGCGCCCACGGCTCCCTGGCGAGAGCACGCTTCGGGGAGTTCGAGTCCTCCCCATGCCGGCAAGGGGGACGCGCCGTCCGCGAGCCTCAGGCCGGTCGGGCGATCTCCGCAGGGCCGGGGAGCACCTGCACCATGGCCTCCCATGCGGTGATCGAGGGCACCGGCACCAGGTCGACCTGGGTCTCACTCTCGACCACGACGAAATAGTGGGATTCCCAGCGCAGATGCACCGAGAACTCGTCGGCCGTCCGACCATCCGTGCGCGTCCATGTCGCTCGGGACTGCACCATCTGCCAGGACGAGTCCTCGCTCCCCGGGTAACCCGCCCCCTCGAGCACGGGTCGCACGCCGTCCCAGGCATCTCTGCGCACGTCAGGCGCCGGATCCGTGAGGTCCACGACGGCCTGGGGCGCGAACCCCAGGGCGGGCGCGTCGTGTGCTGGCGGGCGGCCGGGGAGGAAGCGGACCACTCGGGTCATCGCTCCGGGGAGCAGCGTCATGGGAAAGGCGCTGAGCTCGACGTCCCCGTCGCGCACAGGGCTGAGTCGGACCACGATCCCGTCCCGCCCGACGACGAACGAGTGGGTCTGGAGCCCTCCGGGACCTGAGACGTCCAGGCCGAGCGCGAAGACGGGTGACGAGATCGCCGCCCCCATCGCGGCCACGAGCTCGGCCCGGACCCGCTCCGCACGGTCGACGTCGGTTCCGACGAGCTGCGCCGGGGCCGGCGAGTCGACTGCCGCGGCGAGTCGACGATGCAGCTGCTTGATCTCCACTTCCGTGCCGCGGAACGTGGTGCCGTCCGAGGAGACCTCGATCATCGCCCTGCCTCCTCCGTCGTCGTCAGCGCGCAGGACGCCAGGACGTCCTCGAACAGCTCCTCGGCCTCGGCGTCGCGGAACGGGAACGACGTGAGCGAGACCCCGACGACGACATCGGCGACGACGGTGATGCACTGACGGGTGATCACCGAGACCTGCTGCTCGGTCGTCTGGAGGTACGCCAGGAACATCCCGTCCCGGCCCGCGAAGGGCAGCGGGCGCTCGTCGATGACGTGGAGGTCCTGCACGACGCCGTTCATCCAGAGACGCATCGCGCCGTGCACGAGCTCGAGAGCGGTCGGCATGCCCTCGTCGAGCCGCTCGATCGTCACGACCACGTTGTCCATGAAAGGGCCGGAGACCTCTTTCGGACTCAAGGCGGCCAGGGCGACCGTGCCGCCGCCGGGCTCCGGGCTCCAGCTCCCGGGGACCTCGAACGACAGCGCGACCTCCGGGATCCCCTCCACGAAGGCGATCTCACGTCGAGTGCCCGAGTCCGTCATGCACCCTCCCGTCGTCCCGCGCCGGACCGTCCCGCTCCGCTCAGTCGAGCAGCGCATCGACGCCCCAGTTCGCGAGGCCGCCGCCGGCCCAGCCGCCGATCATACCGCCGACCACGCCTCCGATCACCGTGCCGACGCCCGGGACGACGCTGCCGATCGCCGCCCCCGCAGCAGCTCCACCCATGGCTCCGCCCATGTTGGCACCGCCGTCCAGGAGGGCCCGGCCCCATCGCTCGCCGTCGCTGAGGCTCGGATCCGATGCGTCGGCCTCCCAACGATCCCACCCTGCTGCGACTCCCCCGACGACGTCGCCGATAGGGCCCGCGACCTCGCCGGCGACGCGGAACATGTCCGCGTTCTTGAGGAATGGGACCAGGGCATCCTCGCCGCCTCGGGCGAAGATGTCCGCCGCCCGGGTCTCGTACAGATAGCTCGGGAGACGTTCGCCGAGCGCGTCGAGCCCGGTCCCCAGCGCCCCGATCCCCTGACCGAGCGCGTCCTCCCAATCGTTGGGCAGGAACGCGCCCGGGAACGAGGGGAGCCCCCCGGAGTCATCGCCCGCGGCCTCGCCCCCGGCTCCGCGTCCGGCGGGCACCGACTCGCTGTCTCCGGAGGCCGTGTCCTGCTCCTCGATGTGATCCCGCAGCTCCATGCGCATCGTCTCGAGGCGGTCGAGCGCCGAGGTGATGGCACCACCGCGCAGGGACTCCCAGGTGGAGGAGAAGGCCGAGGCATCCGGGCCGCGCCAGAAGCCGTCGAGCCCGGCGATGACCCCGGCGAGCTCGTCGATCCGTGACGAGATCCTCTCCCGGTCGGTGCCCAGCAGCTCGCCGAAGGCCTCGGTCTCCGCCGTGTCCATCCCGTAGAAGCCCACGTGCTCGTTCCTCCGCATCTCGTCGTGATCGCCCCCAGCATTCTGCCCGTGCCCGACATCGGCAATGGGGAGGACTCCCCATCCGCATCGCGTCCGCGATCGCGAACCCTCTCCGGACGGCTGGCAGACTGCTGGGATGATCCCCTACCTGCTGCTCGCTCTCGCTGCCGTGATGATCGCGCTGGCGATCGTCGTGTACGTGATCTGGCGGAGGCTCGGCCGCAGCGCGACAGCGCGACGCTGGATGGGGGACGGGATGTTCCCTCGCACGTCCCAGGAGCGCATGACGGTGCTGGGCTGGCCCGCCCTCGCGGGCCTCTGCCTGTGCTTCGCCCTGGCGGCTCTCCCCGTCGCCGACGGTCTCCTCCGGATCCCGGCGGCCCTGCTGTCGATCCCGCTGTTCCTCGCACTGCTCATCACGCAGATCTCGGCAGTCCCGCTGCCGGAGGGGATGTACCCGCACTGGGCGCGGGAGCTGCGTCGTCAGCGCCGGGAGAACCGCGCGAAGCACGGGCTCCGCCGGGTCTGAGGGCATTCGTGGCCGACGTCGATGTCACGTTCCCCCGATGGTGGGCCCGGTGGGGATCGAACCCACGGCTAGCGGATTGAAAGTCCGCCAGAGCATCGGCCGCAGAGCGTGTACAAGCAGGTCAGAGGGCTCGTACTGCTACACGAAGCGCGACGGACACCATCGCGTCGCTGTCAGCGTTGCTGTCAAGAGGGGTTCGAGACGAGTCGGCATCTGTTCCTTGGGGACGGTGTCTCCAGAAGCCCTAGTCACACGTGCGCTCGGCTTTCCTCAACCTTGGACTGGAATGTCGAGTGGCTCGCGGGACAGCAAGCTGCCGATGAGCTCCTCGATGCGGGTACGGATCCCGTCGCGCACCGCGCGGACTTCCGCGACGTCCTTGCCGGCTGGGTCCTCGAGCTTCCAGTCCTCGTATCGCTTGCCGGGGTAGATCGGGCAGGCGTCGCCGCATCCCATGGTGATGACGACGTCGGAGGCTTGGACGGACTCGGGGGTGAGGATCTTCGGGGCCTGGTGGGAGATGTTGATGCCGACCTCCGCCATCGCCTCTACTGCCGCGGGGTTGATCGAGTCGGCGGGCGCGGAACCGGCGGAGCGGACCTCGATGCGGTCGCCGGCGAGTTCACGCAGCCATCCCGCCGCCATCTGCGAGCGGCCGGCGTTGTGGACACAGACGAACAGGACACTGGGGCGCGCGGTCATGGGGTTCTCCAAAGCAGGCAGTAGGGAATCAGGCGATATCGAGGAAGGCGCGGAGTTCAGCAAAGGCTGACGGGACGACGGAGTAGTGGGCCCAGCGGCCCTTCTGCTCGCGCGTGAGCAGGCCGGCGTCGACGAGCTTCTTCATGTGGTGGCTGACGGTGGGCTGACTGATGCCGAGCGGCTCGGTGAGATCGCACGCGCAGACCGACTCGCAGCCCTGGGCGGCGACGTGGGAGAGGAGCCGGAGCCGCGTGGGGTCGGACAGCGCCTTGAGCAGGGACGCGATCCGCTCGGCGTCGACGATGTCGACGGGCCCGGCGGACAGCGTGCAGCACTCGTCGGACGCGGCGCTCTCCTTGATCCCGGCAGCAACAGTCTGGGTCGTCGTGGTCATGCCCTCACCTTACATTGACAGTCATCGATGTGGAACATAGCGTACTCATCGAACACCGTCGATGGAAGGTACCGAGCACTGATGAGTACGACCACCAAGGACGTGGAGCAGCCGCGCGTGATGAAGGAGATGCCCTTCCTCGACCGCTGGCTCCCGGTATGGATCCTGGCCGCCATGGCCGTGGGACTCCTGCTGGGGCGGTTCGTCCCCGGCCTGAACACCGCGCTGGAGGCGGTGAAGATCGGGTCTGTGTCCCTGCCCATCGCGATCGGGCTGCTGGTGATGATGTACCCGGTCCTGGCGAAGGTCCGCTACGACGAGACCCGGAGAATCGGAGCTGACCGACGCCTGCTGGTGACCTCGCTGGTGCTGAACTGGCTCGTCGGACCGGCACTCATGTTCGGCCTCGCGTGGATCTTCCTTGCCGACCTGCCGGAGTACCGGACCGGCCTGATCATCGTGGGCCTCGCGCGCTGCATCGCGATGGTGCTCATCTGGAACGACCTCGCCTGCGGTGACCGCGAAGCTGCCGCCGTACTGGTCGCGATCAACTCCGTCTTCCAGGTGATCGCCTTCGGAGCCCTGGGCTGGTTCTACCTCCAGGCGTTGCCGTCGTGGCTGGGGCTGCCGACCACGTCGGCCGAGTTCTCGATCGGCGCGATCGTCCTCAGCGTGCTGATCTTTCTCGGGATCCCCCTGGTCGCCGGGTTCCTGACCCGCATCCTCGGGGAGAAGGCGAAGGGTCGCACCTGGTACGAGGAGCGGTTCCTCCCGAAGATCGGCCCCTGGGCGCTGTACGGCCTGCTGTTCACCATCGTGCTGCTGTTCGCTCTCCAGGGCGACGCGATCCTCTCCGCCCCGGGAGACGTGGCCCGCATCGCTCTGCCGCTGTTGGTCTACTTCGTGGTGATGTTCCTGGGGTCATTCCTGCTCGGCCGGGCGATCGGCCTGAACTACGCGAAGTCCACGACCGTCGCGTTCACCGCCTCGGGCAACAACTTCGAGCTCGCCATCGCCGTCGCCATCGGCACCTTCGGCGTCACTTCCGGCCAGGCCCTCGCCGGAGTCGTCGGCCCCCTGATCGAGGTCCCGGTCCTCGTCGCCCTCGTCTACGTCGCTCTCGCGATGGGCCGCCGGCTCTTCCCCGGCGACGCGACCGTTCCTACCCGATGAACCAGCAGAGAGATCGAGTCACCATGACCGCAAAACGCCCCACAGTCCTGTTCGTGTGCGTGAAGAACGGCGGCAAGTCCCAGATGGCGGCCGCCCTCATGCGCCACCACGCCGGAGATGCCGTCGAGGTGCACTCCGCCGGCACCCGACCCGGCACCGCCATCAATGCCCAGTCCGCGGAGGCGATCGCCGAGGTCGGCGCGGACATGTCCTCCGCCGTCCCGCAGCCGGTCACCTCCGAGCTGCTGCGCAGCGTCGACCACGTGATCGTCATCGGCGGCGAAGCCGTCATCGAACCCATCGAGGGGATGACCGCGCCGGTCACCACCTGGCACACCGATGAGCCCTCCCAGCGGGGCATCGAAGGGATGGAGCGCATGCGCCTGGTGCGAGACGACATCGACGCCCGCGTCCGTGCACTCCTGAACGACCTTACCGCTACCGCGAACTGACCTCGCCCGCAGCGACACGGCCCGACCTCGCCACCGCATCGAACTCGCCTCCCTGGTCGTCATCGACCCTGGTCCCATCGGCCCGGCCGCTGCCGCCCACCTCTGAGAACGAGGCTCTCGGCTCCTCGCCCCGGATGCCGGACCCGTCGATAGAGCGGCGCCTACCAGCGCCTCCGCCTGGGCACTCGCGCAGGCGAGACCGCGCTTCGACACCGACGGGTCGCCGACATGGTTCTCGCACCGTGTACACCCTGCTCGTCCCGCGGACGCAGCCAGCAGGCACTCCCCGCCATACGGGCCGGGCGTGCGACCAAGTTCCCGTCGACTCCCCACAGGACGCGGCCATGCCGCCGACGACAGGCTTCGACCAGG